>JAJONK010000255.1 GCA_021323355.1 Deltaproteobacteria bacterium | reverse complement strand
GTGGGCTAGCTCAATCTTTCCTGCCTTGGCTTGTACTGCGCCGGTAAAGGCGCCCCGTTCGTATCCAAAAAGCTCGCTCTCGAGCAGGGATTCGGGAAAGCCGGCGCAGTTAATCGTGACAAACGGTTTTTCGCGCCGCCCGCTATGATAGTGAACCGCGCTGGCCACTAACTCCTTACCGGTGCCGGTTTCTCCTTCGATGGAGACAGTCATCTCGGTGGGCGCTACCATGCGGATGATTTCGAACATCCGATGCATCTCGGCCGTTTTGCTGAGCATGCCGCCAAACTCAGAGCCGTTCTTAAGACCCCGACGCAGATGGCGAATCTCCATGTAGACTCGGGTCTTCTCCAGTGCTACACGCGTCGATTCCTGTACCGTGCCCAGATCGAACGGCTTGACCACGAAATCGGCTGCGCCATGCTTCAGCACGTTTACCGCGGTATCGATGTCTTTAAACCCGGTGATCGCAATCACCGGGACATCGGGAAAGTTCTCTTGCATGTTGGCAATCAGGTCAATGCCGCTCAACCCCGGCAGCTTGATGTCGGTTATAACGAAATCAATATTGCCTTGCGCAAGCTGTGTCAGTGCTTCTTCAGCCGAGGATACCGGGACCACCGTATAACCGCTGTGACTATACAGACGAACCAGCTGACTGCGGATCGTCGCATCATCGTCGACGACCAGCACATTGGGAATCAAAGAACTGATGGCACTGCTTGGCTGGACTGGTGAGTTGCCGGCCAGCGATTTGCCCGAGCCAGCTGCCCACCCGGCAGTTCGAGATTTGTCGATTTCTGCTAATGGCATATCTAATTCTTACCAGGGAGCGCGGTGTTGGGCACACGGATCAACAGAGAGAATACGCCGCGATTCGATTGTTCTTTGCGAAACACGATCTTGCCGAAATGGCGCTTCAGAATCTGTTGCGCCACCGCCATACTAAGGCCGGCGCGATGGCCATTAACATTAGCAAAGGGTCGAAATACGTCGCCCTCCTCCACCTGCAGGGACGTATCCGACGAGCTAACGATGTTCAACTCGATGTAGTTTTCTCCGTTCTGCCGGCACACGCCGGCTTCGATATTAAGTTCGCCGCCTTTGGAAAGAAGCGCTTGCGAAAAATCAATGACGTTGGTGAGAGCTCTGCCGAACTGTAAGTCCAGCGGCACCTTAGGAAGAGACTGCTTGAGCTTCATCCCGGTGCGAATCCCGTGCGCTGCCATCTCTTTTTCGCGGCTCTGAATGACTTGGGCTAACACGGACGCCGGATCCTCAGTCTTAGGCTCGACCGATGACGGAAAAAGATACTCCTCGATCTCGTGAACTAACCTTCGAACTTGGTTTATTCCCCGATAGATTGTCTCCGCGCTGTCTTTCGGAATTGCATGAGAAAATCGAAGGATGTCCAGCTCGCCGCGGATCGCCTGAAGATTATTACCCATCTCGTGGGTCAAGCCGCGCACAAAGTTGCGCACCTGGCCCGTGCCGCGAAACAAGCTCTCCGAGGCCAGCTCTTCGAGGTAAACCGTCCAAACATTGGGCTTTTCCGCTCCGCTGCTCGCATAAAGAAAAGAAGCCTCTCTCAACCAAAGCACCTGACTTCGATTTTTGGGTTGGAACCGGTAGCGCGAGGAAACTCTGGTCTCTCCCGCCTGCAGACTCTGCCACGCGCGCAAAAACTCCTTACGGTCATCAGGATGAATCCGCTCTAACCAGAGCGCAGCATCCTGGTTAAAGTCATGTTCGCAAAAACCCAACAATTCGCGGGCATCGTCGTTAAAGAAACATGAATGGCGATCTAAGCTCCAGAGCGCCGCGGGATAGGGTACGAATTCAATCGCAGTTCCTGCTTCGATTAGTCCAGCTCTTAGAGGCTTGGCGGCGTCCTGATACTCCGTAGCGTTTAACGCCACAGTTTGCTTCATTTTATTACGTGATAAGGTCCCTGGTTTGCTCATAGGCATAATAAAGGACAAGAAACACCATCTCCTAATCCGCTCTGACGATTAGGGGTTTATCTGAAAGGGACTTAAAAGTAAAACTAGTTGAAAGCGATGTGACGAATGTCGTGTTTTCTGGTATCGAGGCCTAACCTGCGCGCCTCGATAGAACACGAATGACAGACAATCATGTCTAGCAAAAGGATACCATCCTCTTCGCTCGTTACACGATAAGCTCTGCCTTCATACAATTCACCACAATGCTCACAGATTGGACCGCTTGCGTTCATTGAGTACACCTACAGCAAAGTATATGCCTCTGCCTTATGATCCGTACGGGCACAACTGTTGTTCCGAACGGCAGGATTTGTCGTAAGTTCGGGACATCGATCGACGGCGATGTGCCATGTGCGGTACACATCGGGTGAAGCGTTGTAGGGCTGACATGCATCCCTGAAGGAGATCACCTGCAGAATTCGCGTAAACCTATTTTGTAGAGAATGGCTGCCAGCACTGCGGATATATTTTCAAATTGCGGCGGCATCTTCAAAACCGCGCCTATTACCATCACGACTATTTGCATACCTGAGCTGTCTATTTTCTCCGAAAGCGCGAAGATGTCTTCGTTGCAAACACCCCTTCGAAGCTCTTGTTTGACATCTTCGATGTATTGGACGCCATCGCGAATCAGCTCGATGTAAATGGATTCCAGCCCGGCGCCCCAATCAGCTGCCGTCGGCGTCACTGGCGAGGTAGCGTAAAGCTCCTTGGCTTCCTTTGCCTTTCTGGCGGCAGATAGATAGGTCATGATTCCCGCCACTCGGGTGGGCTTGGCCGAAATTAACAGCTGAGCCCCCAATATCATGTATAGCTCCTCAAGCCCCATTGGCAGGAGCTGCATGGCCTCATCCGTTAATTCTTCGATCGATGGCTCTTTCATGATTGGCCTCGTATTACAGTGGCCGCCATTCTATATGGCGAGAAAGAAAGTTTGGTTCACGAGCGGATGGACTTGTACGGAATCCAAGAGGATGAATTCTATAAGAGAACTGAGTTAGCGCTAGGGAAATCTTTAAGCGCGTTACGGGTGTCGAAAATGAGTGAACTGTGTTGCGCAATCAGCGAGTAATCGAAAGAGGAATGATCGGTGAGAACAGCAACACAGTCCATTGACTGCAGGAGTTCAGCGGTCAGTTCTACCGAGTTGATCGTTTGACCAGCAATCGATATTGACGACACGTGCGGATCAGAATAATAGATCAAAGCGCCCTTTTTACGCAGCGCTTCAAGCACATGAACGGCCGGTGATTCCCGGACATCGTTGGTATCACGCTTGTAAGTGACTCCCAAGCCGAGAATTTTGGCGCCTCGCAAACACTTACGCCTCTCATTCAACGCGTCGGCGATGCTTAATACAGTGAATCCCGGCATCTGGCTGTTGATGTGTCCGGCCAATTCAATCAGCCGTGGCTCGCAGCCATTCATCTTGGCTCGCCATGTCAAATAGTAGGGATCCACCGGAATGCAATGGCCACCTAATCCTGGGCCCGGGTAAAACGGCATGAACCCGAAAGGTTTGGTCTTGGCCGCTTCGATAACTTCCCAAACATCGATGCCCAGCGAATGGCACGTCAAAGCCATTTCATTGGCCAGAGCGATATTCACGCTCCGAAAGGTGTTTTCCAACAGCTTTACCATTTCAGCGCAATCGGTGGAGGATACCGGCAACGCCTTCTCCACGAATTGCTCATAAAGTAGAACCGCTATCTCGGCGCATCTCGGAGTCACGCCGCCGACTACTTTGGGGATATTACGGGTAGTATAATTCTGATTGCCGGGATCGACGCGCTCAGGAGAATAAGCGAGAAAAAAGTCACGCCCGACGTTGAGACCCGATTCTTCGAGGATCGGCAACACCACCTCCCGAGTTGTACCGGGATAAGTCGTACTCTCGAGTATAATCAGTTGGCCGGGCCGTATGTGAGTCCGGATCGCCTCGACTGCCGCGATGACGTACGACAGATCCGGATCCTTGTTCTTTCGCAACGGGGTGGGCACACAGATATTAAGCGTATCGACTTTCTCCGCCGCCGAAAGCGACTGAGTTGCTCGTAGCCTGTTGGCCGAAACAGCCGAGAGCAAAGCCTCGCCAGTCACATCAGGAATATAGGAGATACCGGAATTAATAGAATCGACTCTATCGCGAACGAGGTCGATACCGGTCACTTCGAACCCGGCCCGCGCCATCTCCAAAGCCAGAGGCAATCCGACATATCCAAGACCGACGACACCGACTTTAGCAGAACGATCGCGAATCTTCTTCTTGAGCTCCCGGCCCATTTGCGATCGATGAGTAATTGGCTGCTCCTTGGAGAATATCGCGGCCTCTGCATCATAATTCATAGAACTTCTCCCCCTTCGACACGATTTTTAAATGAATGAGAAATTATTGAATGCGGCAATATTGAGGCAGTGAAAGATTTAGCGGAATCAACATGAGCTTCGGCAGAGTTGGCTCAGGCAGCATCAAGGTTTTCCAGATGATGCCTACCGACCGTTCGCTCAACAATGGCCCGAATTCTGTTCCTTTCACAAGGTAGTCATCGATCATGCGGTGCATCGTCTTAAGGCCTAGGCTGCCGAACGATGGCTGGCTCAACGCCAGCTCACGCATGACCTCTGGAGCAACTCTGACCAGATCATAACGGACTATATAACTGAGCAACAGGTAGAGATACGTTGCTGGAATTGAGCGATTGACGGCTCTCAGGACCCACTCCCATTGGAAGTCGGTCCCGGCGTACTTCAACAAGTAAATTGTGTCGGCGAGTGCCACCAGGCCGCCAATCCTGATGAAGTCTTGCGCCCAGTGAGAGGCTAGGTAAACCAGTTGCAGCTCTAAACTCAAGCGGCGGACCTC
>JAJONK010000254.1 GCA_021323355.1 Deltaproteobacteria bacterium | reverse complement strand
GCCAACCAAAGCCTGGTTCACTCGACGGCTGCCAATCATCCATGGTCACGACTTCACAGTCGACGTCCAGCCGAAGCGCGCGGACGAACCACTTCGCAAGCTCACCGAAGGTAAGGCCGTGACGCATCGGCAAGGGCCCGGCGCCGACAAAGCTTTCCCAACCATCGCGCAGACGCAGCCCTTCTTCTGCAGCCGCCTCGAGCATGTAACGCAAAGTCGTAACGAAGGTGTAGATCCGGCAACCGAGATCCTGCAGATCAATCAGCAGAACATCAAAACTGTCCATCATCGCCGGCGTTGGCCGGCGAACTTCGCCGTAGAGACTGAAAACGGGAATGCCATGGATCGGGTCGGTGAAGTTTGGCGATTCGATCATGTTGTCCTGCTTATCACCGCGCAGGCCGTGTTGAGGGCCGAAAGCGGCGGCAAGGTTGACATCGCTACACCCGGCGAGAGCGTCTAGAGAGTGTTGAAGAAAACGCGTGACTGAAGCCGGATGCGCGAGCAATGCCGACCGGCGGCCGCTTAGCGCTTTACGTAGCGCCGGTTCTTCGAGCAAGCGGTCGATTCCGAATTTCATCGCTTGTCAGTATAAGCCGGATCGAGGACCGCAGCCACATGCGGCTCCCATTCCAAGATAAACGCGCTGGCATCATGAAAGTCGGGTGGGCCGAGTGAATGCTTGAGCGCCCAGTAAGACACCGCTCCGTCGTTTTCTTCGATCACGGCTGACAACCCCAGCAAAAAGCGGCCATTCACCGGCAGCCCGGGCAGAGATTCTCGGCCGATGAGGGCATCTAGTTCGAACCGGTTTGCAGAAGCGCGGACCTTAATCTGCGGGTCCGAAGCCTGCGCCAGCGGACCGCCATGACGATAACGTTGAAAAGCATATGCCGCCCACTGGCCGGAGGGAGCGAAATTAAACTCATGATATGCCGGCGCAGCTCTGACGGCTACAAAGGCCTCGAAACAAGTATGTCGCCACAAACCGTCTACCCTGTTCGGTGCGGATTTCACGGGCAGACATAACCGGCTGATCTGTCCTTCGAGGCAGTACGTGATCGCGATGCCGCCATCAGGAACTTGTGATAAGCGCGCTCGGATCGTATTCACCGATTGGCTCGGAGTTTCGGGATGACAGGCCAACTCCGCTTGTTGTGCGACTAAAGACATCATGCTCGGTTAAACTCACCGTCGATAGTTTCGATCCAATGGATCTACCTCTGCTTTCCGATCGAGCGAATCCCGAACTCCAAGCTATGCCGCAATGGTCGGCATGTTTGCCTCTCAATATAATTAAATCCGGAACATTGATGGCGAGCACAGTTGAACTGCGTTGAACTCCACTCACAGAGCCGGTACAGATGACGAATATGGACAAGGTTCGAAGTCTCCATGACGCTGTCGCGCGAGACATCCATGACGGCTGTTCCATCGCCATGGGGTGCGGCCTCGAATCGTTGATTCCATTCGCCGCCAGCAATGAGATTATACGACAGAGGAAGAAAAACCTCACCTTGATTGCGCCGATATCCGACATGCAGTTCGACCAATTGATTGGCGCCGGTTGCGTAAAAAAGATCGTCGCATCCTGGGTCGGCAATGTTGCCGCGGGTCTCGGTCACAATTACCGGCGGGCGGCCGAATCCGGCATACCGCACCCGATTGAAATCGAGGATCACTCGAATTTTACCATCGGCCTAGGCTTGCAGGCTGCAGCCACCGGCTTGCCATTTTTGCCAACCAAATCCATTCGCGGCAGCGACATCAGCCGTGGCCCGCAGTTCGGCTCGGTGAAATGCCCGTTCACCGGCGATGAACTCCTTGCAGTCAAAGCGATCTCGCCCGATGTGACGATTCTTCACGTGCAAAGAGCCGATCGCCAAGGAAACGCGCACGCGTGGGGAAATTTCGGTGTCATGAAGGAAGCTGCCTTCGCCGCTAAAACGGTAATTCTGACCTGCGAAGAAATCATTGACCATGAGATCATTTTGAGCGATCCGAACCGAACATTGATTCCCGGGTTCTTAGTTTCCAGCGTCGTCCATCAGCCATTCGGTTCGCACCCCTCGCCGGCTCAAGGCTATACCCGACGGGATGACTCTTTCTATTTCGAATACCACAAAGAGACTCGTTCTCTCGACGGTTTCGAGAAATGGCTGCAAACGTGGGTCTTCAGTGTCGCCGACCACGGTGAATTCCTCGAGCGGCTCGGCGGAGAGCGGTTAAAACGACTCGTGCCGCAGGAAAGTTTAGTGGCCGCGCCGGTAAATTTTAGCTATTGATCAGGAAACCTATCATCACACAGGAGGAGCCATGAAGGCAGTACCCTTTTTTAAGCTAACTCAGGAAGGCGCCGACATCATTGTCAACGCGGCCGTGGAAAAAGCCAAAGAGCTGAAACAGATCGTCAGTATCGCGGTGGTCGATAGCGGCGGTCACCTGTTTTCATTCAAAAGAATGACTAATGGACGGACCCACAACACGATGATCGCGCTAGCCAAAGCTCGCTCTGCCGCGCTAACTACAGCGGCAACCGGCAAGACCAACCGTGAAGGCGGTGAGATTCCCGATCACCAAGTTCTCGCGCAGACTCTGGCTGTCGGTCCCGGGTGGTTCATCAGCATCGAAGGCGGTATCCCTCTCACAATCGAAGGCCAATGCATTGCCGCCGTCGGTGTCAGTGGCGCCCCTGCCGCCGTCGACAAACAGATTTGCCAGGCCGGCGTAGATGCGTTCAACAAGGCAGACTAGCTTTGATGTTGTAGTGGCAGAGACCCGCAACACCCGAACGCCGGAATCCCAGCTCGAATTAGCCATGCTCTGTAGAAGACTCCGAGACAGCTCGTTCTCCGATCACTCTCACGAGTGAATCTCGGGATAGCTGCGCTATGAATTACACATTGCGAGAGCTGATGGTTGCCGCCGCTTCCCGGGAAATTAGCGACGGCGATAAAGTTTTTGTTGGTATGCGACTGCCGCTTCTCGGCTTTGCCGTAGCCAAGGAGACTCATGCGCCTAGCGCGATTGGTATTTTCGAAAATGGGGTGATCAGAGACTGGCCGGCGCTCGAATCGATTCTAACCATGAGCGATCCACCCAATGTGGCGCGCGCATTGAGTTGCGCCGGACTGAACGACGTGATGCATCTTTTGCAAAGTAATCGAATCGATTTAGGTTTCATCGGCGGCGCGGAAGTAGATCGATTTGGCAACCTGAATACGCACTGGGTTGAAGAGAACCGCAAACGGATTCGTTTGCCGGGCAGCGGCGGCGCTGCGGACATCGCGACGATGGCTAAGCGGTGCATTATCATCATGAACCATGAACGGCGCCGTTTCCCAGCCAGAGTTCATTACATCACCTCTCCCGGCTTTGGTGACGGCGGCGATTGGCGCTCGCGCAACGGTCTCATCGGCGGAGGGCCGAACCGGGTGATTACCAGCATGGGCATATTCTCATTCGATGCCAACACGCGTGAAATGATGCTAGCCGCAAACCATCCGGGAGTGAGCATCGAGAACATCAAGAATGAAACGGGTTGGGCGCTCCAGATATCGCCGGACCTCCAGGAGACTGCGGCTCCCACCGACGATGAACTGTCTGCGATCAGAAAATACGATCCCAACAGGGTCTGGACGTCGTAGGCATCGCCCAGCCAGGTCCGCATTTAAATTCGGCTTCAGCGTCCTGTGGTGCTATCCATGTGGCGGCGTGAACTTGGCATGACGACCGCCACGCGAAAATACGGGCATGGGACCGCATGATTAGCATCTGAAATCCCATGCCGCTCTGCGATAGGTCTGAACCGGTCGCTCTAGCCGTCCACCCGCACCGAGTTGATGACAACCGGATCCACCGGAACGTCTTGATGCATTCCGCTGTTACGCGTCTTTACCTTTTCAATCTTCTGCACCACGTCCATGCCGTCGATGACGCGAGCGAAAACTGCATATCCGAACGCATCCGCAGACGTGCTCCTGTGATCCAGGAAATCGTTATCTTTAACGTTGATGAAGAACTGAGCGGTAGCGCTGTCGACGACGTTGGTTCGCGCCATCGCCACTGTGCCGTTTTTGTTTTTCAAACCGTTTGTCGCTTCGTTCTTAATTGGCGACTTGGTGCTCTTCTGTTTCATCTGCGGATCCATTCCGCCACCCTGAATCATGAAACCTGGAATCACCCGATGAAAAATCAGACCGTCATAAAATCCGTCATTGACATAATCCAGGAAATTTCTCGTCGTGATCGGCGCCTTGTCCGCTTCAAGCTCGATTTGTATGTCTCCCATGCTCGTCGCTACCGTTACCGTCGGATTCTTTTCTGCCATTACCGCCTCCTGCGTGAGATGATAGATTTCTATCACCTTTGGCTTCCGTTCGAAACGCATATCGGGTGGAATTGTCGGCGATGGTGCGATATGGGTACGGAAACTTGATATGTGATCCAAACCCGAAAGGAGTCTTTATGCCCAGTGACAGAAAGATCGAAGGGATTTTGATGCCGATGCCGGTGGCGTTCAAGAACGACGGCGCCATCGACCATAGTGCGACTGACGCCATCATCGATTTCTATCTTGCGTCGGGAGTGCACGGCTTTTTTCCTTTAGGCACTCACGGTCAAGGCATGGTTATGGAGATCGACGAGCGCAAGAAGGTGGCCGAGCAGATCGTTAAGCGAGTTGCCGGAAAAGTCCCCGTCGTCATGCACATCGGCACGGCCAATACCTATTCCTCCATCGAATTGGCCAAGCACGCGGCCAGCCTTGGCGTGGACGCTATCGGAGTTGTACCCCCATACTATTACCCCCACGACGATTACGAAGTGTACGCTCACTACAAGGCGATCGCCAAGTCGGTACCGGGCGTGCCGCTCTTTATCTACGACAACACCGAAACGACGTGGGTCGAGATTACTCCACAACCCGCTTGCCGGCATCAAGGTTTCTTTCATCGCCTATGACAAACTGCTGGGTTACGTATACCAACTGCCGAAATCTACCGGAGTTTTTCCAGGCGGGATTTTTTCGCTGTACACGGGTTACTCCGTGGGCGTGCGCGGCGCGATTCATCCGCCGTCAACGCCTTTCCCGGAAGCCTGTGTAAAAATGTACGAAGCCTTGAAATTGGGCGACCTCAAAGGAGCGCAAAAGGAACACGATCTGCTCACCCGGCTCATGCAGGTGGTCGGCAAGTATTTAAAGACTCACGGGCGCGGCGTGTTCTGCGAGCTGATGAAGCTCCGCGGTTTGCAAGTGGAGCGCTTCCCGCGTTGGGAAACGATGCCGTTTACGGAAAAAGACAAGGCCGAACTCAAAGAAGGCTTGAATAACGCTGGTTTCAAACTATAACGCTCGAGACCGCAAGCAAGGACCAAAGATTAGCCAATGGCCTTAGAAATCGGCAGGAAACTTTCCGCCGCAGAGCCGACTGCTTTCATCGATGAGATCAAACATCGCATGTACGCGCCCTGGAATGAAAAATTTTCGGCGGCGCGTTCATGCGATCTCGAAGCCGGCAAATTGCCAATCGAAACCATTCGTCTGTTCTGGTGCGAACCATCGGGTAACGCAGTTCGTAAGCCGTGGCGAGAGTTCTGGCTCCTATGATTAAATCACCGCTTCGATTCAAAGGATTTGCGAATTTTTTGTGAAGAAATGCCCAGGAGATCCGTAGGCGCTACCTCTCATTTAATTTGCTGTCCTTGATCGAGATAAAGCGAGGTAGGCTGCTATTCGTTTGGACTCATAACTCAAGTCCTGCCGTCAGCGCTCGTCCTTGCTACAGCGCTTCGGTTCGGATAGAGTCGGCACGTAACTTTTTCCTTCAGCCGTACTGGCGCGTAAGAGGTAGAAGGTTCCACCACACCTCATCGGTGGCATGTCCTTTGGCTCCTGATCGATAGGGTATTAACGGTTCTGACTCACTCCCTCTTCCAATATCCAAAGGCTATCAAGAGCTTTAAAGGAGCGTTATGAATCCTCTATTGATCATCGCCATCCCCTTAGCGTTGGTGATTCTGGGCATGATACTGAACAGCACTGGGCTTTCTTACGATCAACCGGCGAGCTCACCCGAGCAAGATCCGATTAAAAAATTGACCGCGGAAAAGGAATCTTATCGTAAATTCTTCGATCTGCAGAGAAGCCGATCCTTGAAACGGCAGAAACGCGTTAGCCAGTATAGCTGGCTTGTGATGGCCGCATTCATCGGCGCATTCATTTGGCTGTATACGGATACAGTGAATAAGACCAGCCTCTCGAGCCGAATCGCCGCGCTTCAGACCCTGGGCACAGAAGAAGGCAAACAGATGGTTTTGTCGGTGACGTTGAGCGACGGGAACAACGTTAAATACCTCGTCAAGCTTCCTCAAGCCGAAAAGTTGGAAGCTGCTCCAAAGGAAGGTTCGACGGTAGAAAAGGTGTCGTCTTGGGAACTCGAGAGATTAGGCACGGCCTTAAGCGTCGGCAACAATCCTTTACCGTTAGGCATGGCGTTGAAAATTTCCCACTAACGAAGTCAGACAAGCAGATTGAATAGGTTCAACGGGCTCGAGGCGCCGAACGGCGCCTTGAGTTCACCTTCCACGGAGAATCCGTCGAAGAACCTGAGAGCATCAGTCCTAACAGGTGCTATTTCATCTGGCCGCTCCGATCAGTCCTAGAGCTCTGACACAGATTCGAAACGGCAACCTTCCGGTGAGACATACCTTCACGAGTACTTACTCAACGATATAGAACTGATCAGGGCTTCTGGTTCTTGTCGATCCATTCCTGTGCTTTTTGCGCCGCGTAACGGTCGGCCTCATTCTTAGTCGGCAATGTGTGACTGAATTGATACTGATGTGACGGGAAATCGTTTGCTTCGGTTACCTGCCGGATAATTGTGTATTGAGGAACCCAGCTACCGTGCTTCTCGCGCTGGAATGATTCACAACCGATGA
>JAJONK010000253.1 GCA_021323355.1 Deltaproteobacteria bacterium | reverse complement strand
ATTGGCAAGCACGGCTCGGATATATTCGCTTGGATTCATCAACTGCTCGGCGGCGCGCAGGGAAAGGACAAGCATGGCTTCGGCTGCTAATCCAAAAACCACGGTTAAAACCGCTAGCAAAACCACAGGAGAGAGTAGCAAGTAGTAAGCCGCGCGCGATCGGAACAGTTTGGCCTGGACATTTTCAGTCGAGGATGGAGGCGGCGCTTTCCAAAATGCTTCGAGCCAGATCTTCGTCATCGAAAACAAAGTTAACAAACCTACCGCTAGTGCAATGGCGACAATTGTGTATCGCTCGCTTTCTATCCCTGCCTGCACCAGAGCCAATTTGCCGAAGAAGCCCGAAAGCGGCGGCACTCCCGCCAGGGACAACCCCGAGATGAGAAACAGCGCTGCCAGGAGCGGGGTCTTTTCATAAAGCCCGCCGAGTTTCTTGAGCTCGTAAGTGCCATGCAAAAAATGAGCGATGCCGCTGACAAGAAACAAGTTCGTTTTGGCCACGATGTTGTGGATGATGTAGTAAATGGATCCGGCGAGAGCGAGGGGAGTATACAAACCTAACCCCATGATCATATAGCCGATCTGGCTGATGATGTGAAAAGAAAGCAGGCGCCGGACCTCGTTCTGGGCTATTGCACCGAGTACGCCGGTGACCATCGTGAATCCGGCAAGAATGAGAATCGCCGTATGCGTATAGTCGATGTCCTGGACAAAAATCAAAGTGAAGACCCGTATGATCGCGTAGACGCCGACTTTGGTGAGAAGCGCGGCGAATATCGCCGAAACAGCCACCGGCGGCGTGTGGTAAGACGCCGGCAGCCAAAAGAACAGTGGAAAAATGCCGGCCTTGATGCCGAATGCCACCAGGAAGAACATGGCAATGGTGGTGATGAAGTCCGTTGCCGGCGGCTCTCTGAGTTTTTGCGCTAGATCGGCCATGTTCAGTGTTCCTACCGCGCCATATAAAAGGCCCACGGCGGCAAGGAATATGGCCGAAGCGATCAGATTAAGAGTCACGTATTTGATGGCGCCTTCCATCTGCGGCCGCTCGCCGCCCAGCGCCAGCAACACGAACGATGCCATGAGCATAACTTCAAACCAGACATAGAGGTTGAAAATATCTCCGGTGAGGAAGGCGCCGCACACCCCGAGCAACAAAAACTGCAGTAAAGAGTAGTAGCCGAACGACTCCCGGCCCGGGCCGATAGTGACAAGAGAATAGATGGTTACCGCAAAGCCCATGACACCGGTGATCAACACCATCATTGCGCTGAAGAGATCGGCGACGAAGATGATACCCATTGGCGCCGGCCAGTTGCCTACAGCTGTAACTTGAATGCCGTCCCGCCACACGATGGCGAGCAACCAGATGGCATCGGCAAGCAGCAACACTGCGCCCGTGATGCTCACCGCCCGGCGGATTTTTGGTGAGTTCCACGCCAGCAGGGACAGGATCGCCGTCGACAGAGGAATCAACAGCGGCAATATCAACGGCGTATTCATGTATCGGTGCTTTTCATTCGGTCGAGATCGTCGGTGCCGACGGTTTGCACCACGCGATGAATCAATACCAAAGCAAATGACTGGACGCCGAAGCCTATGACAATTGCCGTAAGGATCAGCGCCTGCGGCAGCGGATCGGCGACCGGCGCATGACCATCGGCGCTCAAGTACAATAGGATCGGCGGTTGAGCGCGACTAAGTCCGCCTACCGTGAAAATCAAGAGATTAGCCGCATGGCCGAAAAGAGCCAGGCCGATAATGAGCTTTACGATGCTCCTGCGCAGCATCATGTAAAGACCGGCGGCATACAAGCCTCCGATGACGAATGCCAATAAGAACTCCAGAACCTATTCCTCCGCCAAGGATAAGATGATGGTCAAGGTAACGCCGATCACTGTGAGATAGACACCGATGTCGAAAAACAACGGTGTGCCGATGTCCAGCTCGCCGATTGGCCATAAGCTGAGTTTTACCCATTGACCAGTCAGAAACGGTTGGCCGAGAAAGAGGGAAATGATGCCGCTAACCGTGGCTACGAGCAGACCGATGACGATAAACTTGCGAGAATCGATGCCCAAAAGGATCCGGGTTTTCTCGACATCGTAGGCAATTGCGTGCAAAGCGAAGGCGGCTGCCGCGATCAAACCTCCCACAAATCCGCCTCCCGGCTCATTGTGACCTCGCAGCAGGATA
The DNA here is from genome assembly GCA_021323355.1 of Deltaproteobacteria bacterium. Taxonomy (GTDB): domain Bacteria; phylum Desulfobacterota; class Binatia; order UBA9968; family UBA9968; genus WHTF01. The sequence continues at coordinate 2,678 of JAJONK010000253.1, read as the reverse complement.
AAAATCGAGAACAGCAGAAAAACCGGCAACAGGAGGCGACTCGTAGTCGATAAAATTAGCGACGTCACTTGCTCTCCTCCTTGTCGAGCCGAAGTTTGAGCAGCCCATAAACGCCGACTGCGGCGATGGCCAGCACGGTAATCTCGCCTAGTGTATCCAGCCCACGAAAATCGACGAGGATAACGTTGACGATGTTGTGACCATGAGCCAGAGAAACGCTATTTTCCGTGAAGTAGGTCGATATTTTAGGATGGAGCTGTACGCCGGTGGCCGTCAACGCCATCAGCGTGATCAGTGCGCCAGCCGTCAAGGCAACCGAGGCGTCGCGGGCCCGTGTCCAAGCGCTCGAAAGATTGCCGAAACGCGGCAGATGGTAAAGCGCCAGGACGAAGACAATCACCGTCAAGGTTTCAATTGAAAACTGTGTCATGGCGAGATCGGGAGCGCTGAACAGAACAAAGACCAGAGCAACGCTGAAGCCGACTACGCCCAGAGCCGCAATCGCCGCCAACCTTGATCTCGCTTGCGTCGCCATGAATGCAGCCAGCAGGATGAGCATTGCCAGCGCTGCCTCGTAAAAAGAAAAATCCATTGGCCGTCCTAAAGTGTCTGATTCAATGTGCTGGAGCAGTTTATAGCCGGACAGAACCGTCGCGGTGGCAATCACGATCAAGAGGTAGTAACGAAGATAACCGCTCTGCAACAAGCGTGTCTGCGCCTTGGCGGTGGCATTCAGGCCCGCCAGCGCCAAGCTGTATCCGTGCTTCGGGCCCCAATCGCGCAGCGACGCGAGGGGACGAGAGAGACTAAGCAGCCGATCCCGAAAGGCAAACAAAGCGGCTCCGCTGGCCAGTGTTGCCATGCTCAGGAGAAAAATCGGATTTATCCCGTGCCAGAGCGCCAGCTCCAGAGAAATTGGTTTTCTGAGCACGGCCCGTATTGGCGGGAGCAGAACCGACGTGTCGATCACCGACGGCAGGACGCCCAAAATTAGGCTGGTGCCGGCAAGTATTACCGGTCCAAACAGAAGGGTGATAGGCGCTTCATGAGCGTGCTTGGGCGTTGAGACTTTCTCGCCGATAAACGGTTTGATTCCCGCCAGGATCGCGACAGCGACAAAAATCATGCTGGTTATGACTGAGGCGATCAGCAGCACTTGGGTCGGTTCTGTGGCAAGAGCTTCGTAGAACAGCTCTTTTCCATAGAATCCGAACAACATCGGCACTGCGGCCATCGACATCGCCGCCAGAAGAGCCGCCGCCGCGCTCGCCGGCATGGCGCTGCGAAGGCCGCTCAGGCGGTTAACGTCGCGGGTGCCGGTTTCATGATCGATTGCGCCGGCAAGCATAAACAATGCGCCTTTGTAGAGCGCGTGTCCGAACAGGAAGACGATCATAGCCTGCAGCGCTAAGGGAGTGCCGACACCCAAAAGCATCACCATGATTCCCAGCGCGCTGATGGTCGAGTAAGCGAGGATGAGCTTCAGATCGCTTTGACGAAATGCCAGAACCGCGGCAAACAGCATGGTGACGGCGCCGAAGCCCGTTAACGCTCCGGTCCAAAGCGATGTGTCTGCCAGGGCCGGAGTCATTCGCGCAAGCAGGTAAACACCGGCTTTGACCATCGTCGCAGAGTGTAGATAGGCGCTTACGGGCGTGGGCGCTTCCATCGCTGCTGGAAGCCAGAAATGGAAAGGGAATTGTGCAGACTTGGTAAAGGCGCCGACGACAACTAACAATACAATCGGGACGTAGAGGGAATGCGAGCGAATAGCGTCGCCTCGACTTAGTAGCAGCGAAAGCTCGCGACTGCCACCCGCCTGGTCGAGCAACAGGAACCCGCCTAATAAAGCGAGACCGCCTAAGCTGGTGACCAGCAGCGCCTGTAACGCCGCCGCGCGCGACGTCTCTTTCTCGTGCTCAAAACCGATTAGGAGAAACGAGCTGACACTGGTTAATTCCCAAAACAAAAATAAGCAAATTGTGTTGTCCGCCAGGACGACGCCGAGCATCGACGCCATGAACATCAAAAGGAACCCATAAAATCGGCCAAGGTGAGGATGGTCTTTTAGATAGCCTCCCGTGTATACCAGCACCAGCGCCCCAATTCCGGTGATCAGAAGCCCGAAAAGTAGACTCAAGCCGTCGAGGTAAAAAGACAGATTAATTCCGAGACTGGCTACCCAGGGATAATAGACGCGGAGCGCATCACCGCCGGCGATAACTTCAACAGAGCGCAAAAAATAAGCGAACAGGATCGATGGAAAGATCGCGAGTAACCAGCCGGTCGCGCCGCGCGCGATCCGGTATATCCATGGTGCAATCAGCGCAAGTACAAAGCCGGAGAGCACCGCCACAATCAATTCCATAATCCTGCTCCAGCAACATCAAGTGCTTGAACTCTAGCGGAAGCATACCAGTGAGTCTAGACAGGATGGGAAGATAGAAATTGAAAAAGTTTTATCCTACAACGCGTTTACAGAGTTGAGAAAGATGTTTGCTGACATTTGGCCTCCCGCGATGATCCTAAACGAATCGATTGCGTGCTATAGGGATAAAGGAAAAGCCGTAATCTACGGCAATGCTGAACCACCAAAAACTCTCGATGTGAAACTGAGACGGATCCGCGAACTAGATGCGCAAAGCGCGCACCGTTAGCAATCTGGCAAGGTGAGGCTC
>JAJONK010000252.1 GCA_021323355.1 Deltaproteobacteria bacterium | reverse complement strand
TTGTGCGTTTCAGCGAGTATGAGTTCCGTTAGATCAACATAGGAATTTCGGTCGATGGATTGAGGAAGGAAGATTCCCAAATCACCGTTGATACAGTTCTTCCAAAATACGCTTTCGCAAAGATCGGAAGAAAAGCCCTCGACCTATTCATTTGTGACAAGGTTAACGATGACATGCCAAGCTCTTAGCGGGAAAGAAACATGGGCGAGTATCATCGTTACGACTACCTTGTTGACGACTGACGCTGCTGCCTTGTGGCTCTGTCGAGCGAAAGGATTTGAGCCACTTAGTCTCAGCCCTCTCGGAGAAAGGAATCTACGCGACAATCGCCACGGAACAATCAGCCGCACTGAATGCATTCAATTCGCGACGTGACACCGACAGAAAAGAGACGAACTGGTGTCAAGGATGTGAAAAGAAGCTTCAAAGAGATCTTCGACATCCTCCACTCTTTCAAGAACACGGAGGCGCCTAGCTCCTGCTGGACAGATGAGCACGATGCCAAGCTAGTATGGAAGGGATAATCCGAGGCTTGCCTTCTGCGCGGGGGTCAAATGGTCGGCTCTGATATAGCCGAGCTCTTCCAGTTGTTTGATACAGGCATCGCTGTCTTCGCCCACCGGACAGTAACGGAGATCGTTTGTCTTCACGTTAAGCAACAGGATTGATGTCGGTCCACAGCCAAGTACCGCATTGCAGATGATAATCAACATTGAAATGCTAAGCGCTTGTTTCATTCGATCGAATTGCGGCGCTCTCGTCGTCTCTTGAGCACATCCTTATATATGTCCTTCGATCGAAGAAACGGAAACCGCGTTCACTTTAAGGTGTGACCATAAGCCGCTGTGCGCGTCATTCCAGCAGGGTGCTGAAAAAAGCCTCTCTTGCAGGCTGCTCAAAAAGATCCAGAGGCGAGGCGCGCGAAAAATCGACGAGCGGAGGCGTACTTACAGTACGTTGCAGCGAGGCGATTGAGCGGCAACGAAGCATATGGGTCTTTTTCAACAGCCTGCTAGAAAACAACCTCGGGTTCTCTCAGGCAGATTGATGCACCTGGAACTTCACCTTAATGCCAACGGAGGTTAAAAATATTCTCATCGCTCTGCTGCACTGCAGTATTAAATCGCTTCCCTTCTCGATTGAGCAGATCCGCCAGCCACTGTGAGTCGGTTGCGGACGCGCGGTTCAATCGAAAGCGGCGGATTTGGGTTGGTATCAGCCGCAACGCGATAAGTTTGCCGGTACTGGAATCGATATCCGCAAAGTACATCAGACCGAGATCGCCGCGAAATTGCTCGTAGCCGCTGATGCCCTCATAATCATTGAAAAAATCGCCGCAGCCGTAAAGAATCAGACGCTCTCTGTAGACTTCGATTGCTTTGACATGGTGCGACGAATGGCCGTGAACAATATCAGCTCCAGCTTCCTCGACGAGCCGATGAGCGAGTCTATTCTCGCCGCGGGGAATTTTATAACCCCAGTTGCTCCCCCAGTGCGTCGAGACAATAACGATGTCACCTGTTTGTCTAATCGCGCTGATTTCTTTCGCTAGGAAGCGCACAAGATCTTCCCGGTAGGATTCTATCAGATGCAGGCCAGGCAGGTTTTCTCGGGCCGACCATTCGGCCGGGATGCCGCTTGATGTCGAGCCCAGGCTGAAGACGATTATCCGTGTGCCTTCTCCAGTTTTCACGATTGCCGGCGCCCGGGCTTCCTGGAGGTTAAGACCGGCGCCGGCATGTTTGATCTTTACTTTATCGAGCACGTCGAGAGTTTCGATCAGTCCGGGAATTCCCCAGTCGAGGATATGATTGTTCGCAACGGCGCAGCAATCGACTCCGGCTGCCGTAAGAGACGGGATATTGTCCGGGCTCATCTTGTAGTGGACGTCTTTGCTCTGCCAGTGTGTATCGCTACGAGTGACCGCCGTTTCTAAATTAATTATCTTCGCTCGTGGTTTTTCGCGCTGAAACACCTCCAACGTGTCGCCCCAGATGTAGCTGAAATCGACCGGGCGCGTCAGCGGACCGTTTGCCTGCTCGGCAAGCCTTACATATTCGGACGCATTCTCGGCGCATGGCTCGTAGAGCCGTGGATCTCCTGGATAGGGTAGGGCTTGATCGATCCCGCGCGCGGTCATCACGTCACCGCATAGAAACAAAGTTACTGTTTCGTTCATGCGGCTAGCGTCTTTTCAGCACGGACTGCGCACCAAAGCGATTCAACGAAGCAGCCCGGCCACCACGACTTCGACTGCTTGCTCGGGCGTCAGGCCATGGGCCATCAACGTCTCGATCTGCTTTTGATCGATGCTGCCGATCGCCGCTTCATGCGTGACTTTGGCCAGGGGATGAGTGACCTTAACAATGGGGATGGCTTGGGCCACGGCCTGATCGGTAACGATCTCCGTGCAATCGACATGTCCTCTCGCGCCTTTTGCCTTTCCTTCGGTCACTCCGATGATTTCCGCTCGGGCATGGCCTTCCAACGCAACGCGCGTTTTAATTAGACTTCGTGCGTTTTCGCCTAACAGCAAAGCCTCTTCTCTGATCTCTATCTCGTCTTCCGCATGGCCGAAGACCTTGGCAGTCAATTCAGCGACTGCGTAAGCGTCGACGTTCACAGCGTAATCGATTCGTAGTTTCCCCACTCGGCCCGACGTTAAGGAGAAATCAGAGATGTAACGGCCATGGGGATTAATCCGAACCCGGGCGGTCGGCAGGACAGTCACACCACCGAGGGGGCCATGATAATGCCCTTCGGCATAGCGAAGTTCGGCGCCTGAATCGATTTCGATGGTCGCATCCATGATATGTTCCACCTTCTGTGCACGCGGGAAAAAGCAGTGAGCGACAATCTTTGCCGCGCTGTCCTGCTCCAGTTTTACCTGGACCTGAATGTGCTGCCTGCCGGCAGCATGCAAAACTCCCATACATAGGTGAACAGGGCTTTCGATTTTCGCGCTTTGCTTGACTGTGATTTGAGCGGTTAGCCGGTCGCCTATTCTTTCGCTTCTGATGGTTACGCCGGGGATCTCCCGCTGGCTTAGAAGATCGAGGCCGCTCGCGACGACGTGGGCCACACGGCTGTCCGTGAGGACGGCGCTGTCCGTGCCCATACGCTGTAAGACTTTGGAAATCTCATTCAGCTCAAGCATGATGACATTCCTGACCGTCGCAGACCGTGCATCGCCGCGACTTGTAGTGCGTGGCAACCTCCGCGGGTGTGGCGGTGAGAACGATCTTGCCGCCGCATAGCTGCGAAGCGCGGTCGGCGATGAGCACGATCTCCTCGCGATGGGTGATCAAAAGCACCGAGGCGCCGGCTTCCTTAAATGAGTGGATGAGTTCCTCGATCTCGCCTAGAGAAAGCAAATCTATTCCGGAATCAGGCTCGTCGAGCAGTGCCAGTTTGGGTCTCAGGGCGAATACCGAGGCCAACTCGATGCGCTTTCTCTGTCCTCCGCTCAAGGTCTTGTCGATGTAACGTTGCAGGTATTGTTCGGGAGCCAGGCCGACTCTGCGAAGACAGGCTGCTGTGTCGATGGACGCCTTTCCAAGATTGACATAGTCGGCAACCGAGATGCCTTCGAGCCGGGCGGGTTCCTGCCAGCACAAGGTGATGCCGAGTTGAGCGCGCTCGTAGAGTCGGAGCGCATTGATGGAGCTGCCTTCGAATAGGATCTCGCCGCCGGTTGGGGTGTATCCTTCACAACCTAAGATCACGTAAGCCAGTGAGCTCTTGCCTGATCCGTTGGTTCCTACCAGGGCGTGAATTTCTCGAGGGTTGATACTAAGATCAAGCCCATCGAAAATACTTTGCCCTCCGATCTGGAAGGAAAGATTCTTGACCTGTAATAGTTGCATAGTGACTTGTCACTGCTTAATCGTCGAGATTCATTCGTGCGCTAAGACATTGCCGAGTGATTCCAGGCGATACAGTCGATGGATCGTTTCCGCCAAGAGCGGTGCCAACGACGAGACCTGGAGGGGCAGAGGAGATCGCTCAGGTCTGGGCACACTGTCGGAGACATAAATCTTCTCGATCGGCAGTTGTGCCAGCCGATCGGCGGCGTTACCTACGAACAAACCGTGGCTCGCCACGACCTTAATACCGGAGGATGAGCAGCCGGCGTCGAGCAGCGCTTTAATCGCCTTCTCTATGGTTCCGCCAGTTGTGATCATGTCATCAACGACGACTATTTCTCTGTCGCGGACATCGCCGATGATGCGTTGGACGGTGACTTCGGCGCCGCTGATGCGAGTTTTATGAATAATCGCCACCGATAAACCGAGCAGCCTGGCGTAGTGCTCGGCCATCTTGACGGCGCCAAGGTCCGGCGAGACAACAACGCCATCTTTGTGGACTGAAGGTCGGACGGCGTTAGCTAAAATTGAGATGGCGCTTACATGTTCTACCGGAACCGCAAAGGCGCTTTCGACTGCGCGGCTATGAAAATCCACGACCACGACTCGCTGGACTGCGCTGGCAGCGATCAGATCGGCAAGCAGCCGCAAGCTCACGGGCTCGCGCCCGTGGGCGCGGCGGTCCTGCCGGGCGTAGCCGAAATAAGGGATGACGGCTGTCAGGTGAGTCGCTCCCGCGCGGCGGCATGCATCGGCCAGAAGAAACAGTTCAAAGAAGTGCTCGTCCACTGGGGGACAGGTCGGCTCAATCAGATAAACGTCACACCCGCGCACGCTCTGTTTGATTTCAATGTTTAACTCACCGTCGGGAAAACGCTCCAAAATCCGCGGCACAAGCTCGACCCCAAGATTTTTTGCAACCTCGTCCGCAAGAGCATAGTTTGACGAACCTGTGACGATCTCAAGGCTCATGGTTCTCTCCTAAAGCCACTAGCCTTTGATGCAGATTACCGGTTCGAGCCGCGC
>JAJONK010000251.1 GCA_021323355.1 Deltaproteobacteria bacterium | reverse complement strand
GAACTCTCGAACTGCGGTGATGACGATCCGGCCATCACCGCATCCTAGATCGTAGACCACCTCACCCGCTTTGACGTTGGCGAGACGAAACATCACCTGGACCACATCCGGTGATGTGGGTTCGTAGCGCACGTCCGGTTCGCGTAGAGAAGTCGTTGCGGAGGTCGGCTGCTCGTTACAACCAATCCCGGCCATGGAAGCCGTAAGTATGATCCCGCATAGGATGGTTCGAAGTTTTCTTACGGCCCTGCGCCGGACCGAACCTGGTGCCCGCTGCTCCATTGATTTCCCGTTAGCTCACATGCCTGCTTCTAAAATCACGACTAAACAACCTCCAGTGACCCAATGCTTTGAACGTGTTGAACCGCTTAAGGCTAAAACGGAACTATTCAGTGCTAAGGATATCCGCAGTCCCCTTGTCAACCGAAAGAGCGACCATGGAGTTTTCTAATTCATGAACTCGGGCGGCGCGATTATGCGCCATCGAATCAAAGAAGAGCATTTAACCGCCGAGACTTGTGGTTTTTGCCTGGCGGCGTCGTGCGTGAAGCACCGGTTCGGTGTAGCCGTTTTCTGCATCTCTTCCTTTGAAGACGAGATCCAATGCCGCCTGGAAGGCAATGCTTTTGTCGAACTCGGGCGCCATTTTTCGATAGTTCGGGTCCTGGTTGTTTTGCCGATCCACCACCACCGCCATTCGCTCAAAGGTTTTTCTTACCTGCGGTTCGTCGACGATACCGTGGTGCAGCCAGTTGGCCATATGTTGACTCGATATGCGCAAGGTCGCGCGGTCTTCCATTAGGCCGACGTTGCCAATGTCGGGAACCTTCGAGCACCCGACTCCTTGATCGATCCAGCGGACCACGTACCCAAGAATACCTTGTGCGTTGTTGTCTAATTCCTTTTGGATCTCCTCCGGTGTCAACGTTCGGTCGAGAAGCGGGGGAGTGAGAATATCCTCAATGTGGGCGCGGCCGCGTCGAATGAGCTCGGACTGTTTCTTGGCGACATCGATTTGATGGTAATGGAGCGCGTGAAGCGTTGCCGCCGTCGGCGAGGGGACCCACGCGGTGTTTGCTCCAGCCTCAGGATGAGCCATTTTGGTCTCGACCATTTTGCGCATCTCTTCGGGCATGGTCCACATCCCCTTGCCGATCTGCGCCTTTCCCACAAGCCCGGTCTCGATACCGATATCGACGTTCCGGTCTTCGTAGGCACCCAGCCACGGCTGATTCTTGATTTCCATCTTCGGCAACATAGGACCCAATTCCATGCTGGTGTGAATTTCGTCGCCGGTGCGATCGAGGAAACCGGTGTTGATGAAAACAACTCTCTCGCTCGCGCCCCGGATTGCCTCTTTCAAATTCACGGTCGTGCGCCGTTCCTCGTCCATAATGCCGATCTTCAGCGTGTTGCGCTCGAGGCCGAGAGCAGCCTCGACCCTTGCGAATAGTTCGATAGTCGCAGCGACCTCTTCAGGGCCGTGCAATTTGGGCTTGACGATATACACGCTGCCGGTCCGGCTGTTAATGTACTTCGAGTTGCCTTTGAGATCGTGCAGGGCAGCCAGCGCAGTCATCATGGCATCGAGGAATCCCTCGGGAATCTCCTCGCCGTCGACGGTGGTTACGGCATCGGTGTACATATGAAGGCCGACATTGCGCACGAGCAATAGACTTCTTCCCGGCAATGTCGCGCTTTCTCCGTTCGGGGCAGTAAAAATCTTATCGGGATTCAGAGCTCGCATGATTATCCCGCCACCGCTTCTTTCGAACGTTTCTTCGAGCGTACCCTTCATAATGCCATTCCAGTTGCGGTAGACTCTTGCCTTGTCCGCCGCATCGACCGCGGCAACAGAATCTTCGCAGTCTTGTATCGTGGTAATGGCAGCTTCCAGAATCACATCCTTAACCCCGGCAGCATCGGATTTGCCGATGGGATGGTTACGATCGATCTGAATTTCAACATATAACTGGTTATTTTTGAGTAGAACGCTTGTTAGATCGTTGCCTTTTTTTACAAAACCTGCAAACTTCCGCCCGTCCGCTAGCCCTGTTTCGCTGCCGTCTTTCAGCTTGGCAATCAGCTGGGTCTCACCCTTCGACTCTTTAGTCGAGAATTCGACGACATCCGAGAACTTTCCTCGCTCCAGGCCGACAGCCTGATCCAAGAAGGCCTGCGTTCGCGCGATCACCTTGGCGCCACGCCGCGGATTGTAGACTTCGCCTTTTTCCGCGCCATTCGCTTCCGGAATCACATCCGTGCCGTAAAGGGCGTCATACAAACTACCCCAGCGAGCATTTGCCGCGTTGAGCGCATAGCGGGCGTTATCGAGCGGCACGACCAGCTGAGGACCCGAAACTTCCGCAATCTCACGATCGACATTGGCCGTCGTCACCTGAAAGTTTTCACCTTCCGAAACGAGATAGCCTATCTCGATCAGGAACGCTCTGTATTCCTCGACATCAAATGGCTGGCCCCGTCTTGTCCGGCACCATTCGTCGATTTGCTTTTGCAGCTCTTTACGATTGGCCAGAAGCTGGCGATTTTTCGCCCCCAGATCCTTGACGATCTGGCCCAAGCTAATCCAGAACGCTTGCGGATCGACGCCCGTGCCTGGGGCGATCTCATCCCGGACCAAATTGTGTAATTCTTCGTTAACTTTAAGTCCGTCGATCGTTACGAATTTTGCCATGGCTTTTCCCCTCGCAAATTATCTGCGTCATAAACACCGGGCAATCTCAATCGTAGCGGTTCAGCATTCGAAATCAGCCTGGCCGTCGAAGTGACTTCCCAGATCTTCGACATCGGCGCAGCTTACGTCTCCTTCCTGAGCATCCTCGGTTTAACCAACGGCTCTCATAAGCGCCTGGCCTCTGGACGCCCTAAACTCGTTGGTTATGAAGCGCTTCAGCGAATCATCGTTGGCGAATATCTTTTGTGCCCGCGCGGTATCTACGCCAAGAGCGATAATGTTCGGATCATCGGTCCGCGCTGCGCGGAAAACGCCGTTCTGGATCATTCGGCTAACCGACAACCGGTTATCGTCGGTCGGGGTCACGTAATGCACCAGATCTGTTTTGTAACGATGAAGCAGAAAAAAATGCATTAACGTCATCAGTCGGCGGGCGCGATACTTCTTCACGGTATTCTGATCCTTCACCGCGAGAAATTTTCGACCGGCTCTGTCTCTATCGACGCGATAAATGATCTCAGCAATCTTGTCGCGAGCCTCATCGAAAACGTTGAGCATCATTTCCTCGGAGCCAGCCCAGCGTTCTTTAACTTCGACGCTGAGTTCGCCGCCTTTGTACAGACCCTGCTTGCTCCAATGTTCGGTCCACATGCGCAGCCATCGTTCCAGAACGCTGGTGGGCACGTCGACGGGTTTTCTGTGCTGAGCCTCGGTCGACTTGCCACCCATCGATGATGTAGTCAGCGACGGCCCGCGCGCCGCACGCCGGAATCGATCCGCCCACGGCCCGCCGACGAATGTCTGCGGGAATTGCGCTGGATCATTGGCGAGCCGGAGCGAGCGCTGGATGAGCCGGACGAAGCCGAGCACCCCCTCTTCTTTCAGCGCCCGCGCCAGCCGCCCATTCATCAGGGCTTCGGTTTGATGGCCTGCATAGGTTATGAAATTAAAAACGTAACCCATTTTGCCCAGCTCGGCGGCAAAACTCCGGATCTGGCCGTCGGTAAAACCCCAGGCGTCCCAGTTCCACGAAGGCGACAAGTTGTAGGCCAACAGCTTGTCAGGGAATACCTCGTGCATGGCCTCGGCCCACATCCTGTCGTCTTCCAAATCCGGCTTGGCCGTTTCGCGCCAAACCAAATCACAGAATGGCGCCATAGCCAATCCTCTCGCGGTTGCCATGTCACGTCCCCCCGTGATCGGATAAAAACCTTCCGGCGTTCTCGGCAAGTCCCAATCCCAAAAGACTTCGATACTCATGGACTTGGCCCGCTCACGAGCTTCGCCGAAGGACGCCTGGGCGGCAAATTTTCTCCAGCGTTCGACTGACATGGGAAGCTTGCCCTGGCTGCCAAGCCGCGCTGCCATGAACTCGGCGACGGCCTCACCATAGGTCTTTAAGCCTGCCTTCTCCGCCCATGCCTCGCGGATCACGGCCAATACATGATCGAGGGTTTCTTCAGCGACCCTCTTGGCCGTCACTTCAAGCGCCGCGAGCTGCTCACGCGCATCTCTCCGGCCCTTGCCCTCGCGACGGGCCTGTTGCCGAAGTTTTTTAAGCGACGAGATCTCTTTATCGACGCGCGCTATCGCTTCATCGACTCGAGAAGCGAGATGTTGTTTTCTTAGCCATTCCTGCGCGTCTCGGTAGGCTTTGTCGGAGATCCTGTACAGTAAATGTCCGTTGATCTCTTTAAAACCCCGATCGTAAAACTTCTTGATGACCGCCAGACTGACGTTCTTAAAGGGAACAATCTCTGCGTTTGTCGCGCCCAATACAAAAGGATGATCGCGCTCGTCTTCCAAGCTGTCTATTGCGGTAGCGTCATTAGAATCTGTCCGGGCAACAATCACGCCGGGAACGCCCAAGACGTCGAACTGCAGCCTTGCTGTATTGAGCCGCGCAATAATTTCAGTCGTGGAGACCAGTACCTTCTGCCCCTGATGGCCGCAAACCTTGCAACCCGGTCTTTGATCTTCGATGTGAATGGCGCCGATCTTGTTCTCGACAAACTTCTTGACCAGGTTACGAACATGATGCTCGCCCCCATGCCCGGTGTCGCCGTCGGGAATGATCATCGGCGGACTAAACTCGATAGCAGTGATCTTTTTACGCTGCGCTGAGGTCATTCTCATGCGATTGGACCTCTGCACTTCATCCTGGTGCATCAAGGCGCGCACCCATGCGGCTCCCTCCTTGGG
>JAJONK010000250.1 GCA_021323355.1 Deltaproteobacteria bacterium | reverse complement strand
GATCGAAAGGCAGCTGAACACGGTGAGCAATCTAAGAACCGAGTATTCGGTTTTCGTATGCGAATCAAAGGCGCAGCAGGACAGATACATCGCGATCGAAAGACGCATTGCTCGCGCTTGCGCAGAGCTTGCCGAAGCCAATGCAGCCGAAGTGAAATTCTTTGATGAGCTCCACGCTGCCGGTGTAACTCCCCGCTTCCGACCGATGCGGGTAAGCGCAGTGGGCTTAGCCAGCGATCCCAACAGCATTGCAACGTTTCATCACCGCGAAGTTAAGCAGTATTGCCCTGAGGCGTTGGCGTAAGAAAGCGATGCAAACTTCTAAAACCCCAATTACCCGGCGCCTTTTTTTGCCTCGAAGACCACTCACTGATGCATCTTAGTCATTTCCGTTATAAATCATCGGCGGAATGTTTTAAGCGAAGCTAAATCAACAATCGCGTACATGGGGGTATTCGAAATGTTGGCGTTTTCAGCCGGATGTGGACCGCAATGCAGTCACGAACAGAGTTAGTTTTTTGCGCAAACTTGCATCAAATGGCCCGGATGAAGAGATATGCAACGAGCAAATAAAGGCCGAGTACAAGACCGATTATTGCTGAAAAAAGCAGGGTGTCTTCACCAAAGTCCGACCACCATTTGCGCAGCTTGGTCATGTGAACCTCCCGGTGCAAAAAATGCGCGCGGGGTATGTATCAGAACAGTGGCTTTCTGATCAAGGCTCCCTGCCGAATAAGTATGAAACAAGCAGATATCCCAAGGCTACCAGCACGAGCAGGACGGGTAGTAGTGCGATGATAATTACGGAAATGACTAAGATGTCTGGCCGCAGCTTCGGTGACCTGTGTTCAGTCATCAGTGAGTGGTCTCGAGGCAAAAATGCCCGGGGTAAGTATCAGAACCGGGTTTTTAGTCAAGGCATGCCAGGGTCCTCCATTCTTGGGAGACCTCGACCAGCGTGACCGCGTGGCCACGCTGTTTTCATGCTGTCAATAATCCAAAGTACCCCTACCGACAATAATCCAAAGGACCCCCTAGCGATGAAAGGCAGACCGAGAAAACCGACACCTGCTAAAATTCTTCATGGAACATTCCGTAAAGATCGGGCAAACCCCAACGAACCGCAGCCGGAAGCGCCGAAAGAGTTGGAAGCGCCAGAATGGTTGGATGAATACGGCCGGGAGTGTTGGAAAGCCCACATTCCGCAACTTGCTAGGACGGGGATTCTAACATCGCTGGATATGTTTTTGTTCGCCGGCGTTTGTGAGAGGTGGTCAACCTACCGGAGAGCAGTGGAGGATCTGAAAGGCAGTCTCGTTCACGATACGGAAGCGAACGGCCAATGTAGTAAACCGCAGGTCGCCATTGCGAAGGCGGCTTTTGATTCCTTTCGTCAAGGACTTGAGCAATTCGGCTGTTCACCGGCGTCGCGCGGCAAGGTGAGCGCTTCTCGTAATGACGATGACCCGGTTGCTGGATACATGAAACAAAAACCCAGTGTGAGGAGATTCCTATCGTGATCGAGCAAACTGAAATCACTTTGAATCTTGATCAACTCGAAAACGGTGAACTCGGTTTAGTTTGGGGTTTAACCTCTAGCGTTTCGAAAGACGGTGACGGCAATCCGCTACTCGCACAGCTCGCCGCGGCTTTTGGTGAAGAGTACGCATTGCGAACCGGAAAGCTTTCGCTGCTGCCAAACACCGAACACGACTTTGAGTTTAATTTTGAACAGTATTCCGTCAATGATCTCAAAAACGCGTTCTTTCACTTCGCCGCACTATCAGCGGCATTCGAGAAAAACGATAAACGATCGTCGGCAAAGTTTTGCAGCACAATTCTAGTGCTTATTTCAAATACGCTCGACTCGCACAATGAAGCGGGGCACGTGTAAGAGAAACCAAATGCCTTCAACTATGAGGGCGGCCGGTTATACGACGGTCAACCGGCGATTGAACAGAAAGGGGATGTGACCGGCAGCATAGCTTGGATTGTAAGTGTGGCGGAAGCTCGTCTTCAACGCGAATCCCCAGCCAGTACTGGCTGATCGTAACAATCATAGTTTCCCTTCTCGTTGGGCCTCCAATGCACGATTCCGTTCCTGTAATGTTTCAAGCTCGACTTCGAGACGTTTAGCCTCTTCTTCGTTGCTCCGATGTGCAATTGGATCATTGTCAGCAGCAGCCTTTTTTATTTTGGCTTTGAGTGTGTCTGCTTTTTCATTCCACGCCATAACATCAATTTCCAAAGACCCCTGTGAATCTTTGTTGCTGCAACCAGCGAGACAAACAGCGACGGACAGGATCGTCATTAATAGTGCAAGTTCCTGATGTCCGAAACAGAGTCTGAGCAACTTAAACATGTGAGTATCTCCCGGTGCAAAACGGCACGGTAACTGGTAAACGCTACCTCCCAATGGTAACGCTTTGATGCCTAATCGTGCGTCAGTAGGGCGCTAACCGGCGGCGCTGCGGACTGGGGAAGTAATCTGTTTACCAAATGTTGAGGAACAGGTACGCAAAAAGAAAATAGAGGCCAACTGTGAAGATCATTGTTGCTGAGATCATTAACAAATCTTCCCCAGTTTTCGACCAGAGCTTTTTGGCAGCAGTTTCGATCATGTGAATATCCCCCGGTGTCAAATAATTCCAATCAAAAGCGGGGCGTATCTATCACAAATCTTATTGTTTGCAACGGGATCAACCTAATGGGATTTTTGACGGTTATCAGCAGGCAAGCAATGACTAAACGAATCACCAGGTTAAGATTGTCGATCCATTCTCTGGCGAGTTATTTATGACGATGGAGGAAACGAGGCGCACGGGTTTGGATCTGGCGCCGTCCGAATCTTTGCAACTCCGAGGATTCGAACCCCGGCGAGGCCGGCTTTAGCTGCAACGCATTCGGCTAATTGCTCCGGCGTTGCCATGTCCACTAACATGCGACTTATTCTCGACCTGGGTGTCGAACAATTGAATCACTTCTAAATCGTCTTTGGAGTTCATGGGATAGTTCGTCCCTGGAGTCATTAAGCTTGTACTAAGAATGCACTCTTACTGATTGCGTCGCTAATTGCTTCTAGATCTTCTTGAAACTTGATAGGGTCACCTAAGTCATTTTTCATAAGAGTAATGTAACCCTGAATAATGGCCATCAGGCTGGTGAAATCAGCCATCTCTTCCTGTATAGCGATCGACTTTTGAGTAAGACTCGACTGGTATGTCTGTTTCTGCAGATTCTCAGGCGAGTCAAAGTGACTCTGTGCAGCAATTAGGTCCGCTGTTAGCTGCGAGGCGCGTGCTTCAAGGCGTAGGCTAATGTGCTGCAACTCTTCTCGGAGTTTTTCTACCTGACTCATTTCTCTGGCATGCGCTTATTGGGAGTGAATGTCCCGAAACATCTGATCAACATCGGTCATCTTTGTTTGGATACCCACGTGTCTATCTCTTTTTCGAGTGGACGCTTTTCACCGTCGCAGGATCGGGCGTCTAAATGGGTAATGAATAAAGCGGCCTGTATATCGTCTACGCTTTCCGAGTCGCAGGACGTTTGGACATGCGTTTCATTTGATTTCATTTTTTTTATCCTCCCACTTCTGCATACGCTATTGCCCAAGAGGAAGTATGTTCAGTATTAGACTAACCGGCTAAAAGTCTGCGCATAGAGTAAAGATTACCTATCGGGAACTAGGATTCGGACGATTTTGGTTCCCCGGGCGAATCAAAAAGATTGACGATTATTGCGTTGTCGGATTCAGAATCCGCTGATAAACCGCACGCCTTCCAGTAGCTTCTGCTTAAATTCTGCGTCGGTGATGACGCCCTTCTCGATCAGGAGCTTGGCGAGTGCGTCCGTCATTGCGAGAGTAGAGACCATGAGTTCTTCGAGCGATACGGCTTTACGTTGTTCGAGTTCTGCCATTGCGTCTCCTATTTGATCACCCTGTCCGCCCGCGCCAGGACGCTGCTTGGAATCGTAAGATCGATCTGCTTCGCCGTTTTCAGATTTATCACTAGTTCAAACTTGGTCGGTTGCTCGATAGGAAGATAAGCAGGATTGGCACCTTTGAAGATTTTGTCCACGTAGATAGCTACGCGCCGGTAGCTGTCCGCGAGGTCCGCCCCGTAGGACATGAGCCCGCCGGCCTCTACAGATGCTCTGCCGGTGTATGTCGACGGCAACCGGCTCTTTAACGCAAAGCCCACGATTCGTTTTTGGTTAGGACGCATTACCGGGCCCGCGGTGAGCGCGTAGAGTCCATCCGGGCGCTGCTTGTTTAGCGCAGCAAAGACCTTCTCGAAGTCATCCACCGCTCGTATCTCCCAAGGTTGAATAGTCAGCTTTAGCGCATGCGCGTCGGCTGGGAGAAGCTCTTTCACCTCATGTAAACTGGGCTGATTGGCCGGATCGTAGAGAACCGCTACACGGGAAAGTTTGGGTACCGCTTCTTTGAGCAGCTCCAGCCGCCTCCCGCCTAGTTCCCTGGTAAGGTTTGTAAAGCCGGTGACATTGCCGCCGGGACGAGCAAGGCTTTCAACATGGCCTGCCCTAACAGGATCGGATCCTTGGCCCATCATAACGATGGGAATCGTCTTGGTTGCATTCTTGGCCGCCCGGATCGTCACGTCCCCTGACGCTACCACGATGATATCAACCTTCAGACGCACAAGCTCCGCCGCATGCTCAGGGGCCCGATCGGGCCTCCCCTCCGCATATCGGTACTCGATGGCGATGTTCTGTCCTTCTATGTAGCGAAGCTCGCGCAGAGCTAGGCGAATTCCCTCAGCGCGGGGGGAGTCAGTAGCTGCATCGGTATTTGATAGATACCCTAACCGGGGGACTTTCTTCGGCTGCTGCGCTTGGACAAGCTGAACATGAGCAAGAAAGAGAATTGCGAGTAGCCACAG
>JAJONK010000007.1 GCA_021323355.1 Deltaproteobacteria bacterium | reverse complement strand
TGGCTTCAGCATATTGATCAGAGCTTCAACCTTGTCGACATCACCGGTGATCTCGATTGTGTAGGTGGTTAGTGACGAATCGACAATTTTGGCCCGGAAGATGTCTGCGATACGTACGGCTTCTTCTCGGTGTTCGGGTCTTGTGTGAACTTTGATAAGAGCCGTCTCCCGATCAAGAAAATCAGTTTCGGTGAGATCCACCACTTCCAGGACTTCCACTACCTTGTTTAACTGCTTCATGATCTGCTCGATGATCCGATCGTCACCGATAGTAACGATGGTTATGCGAGAGGTGGTCGGGTCCAAAGTGGCAGCGACCGATAGGCTTTCGATGTTATACCCGCGCGCGCTGAACAATCCTGCTACTCTTGCCAAAACGCCAAATTTGTTTTCGACGAGAACCGATATGATATGTTCCATTCGCTGAAAAATCAGGCAGGAAGAACTCCGTCGCCCTCATCCACCTTTCTCTTTTGTGTTCCACCCTTCTTGCCTCGATTCAGCTCCGGTGGGTCCTCAAGCATCATTTCGTGTTGGGCGCCGCCCGCAGGAATCATTGGATAACAGTTCTCATGGGGATCGGTATGGATATCCATCAGCACCGGGCCTCTATGCTTCAAGCCGTCTTTTAGCACGGGCTCGACATCGCTTGGCTTTAGCGCGCGCAGCCCCTTGATCCCGTAAGCATCCGCCAGTTTCACAAAATCAGGCATCTTCCCCAAAAGACTCGCCGAGTACCGTCCTTCATAGAACAGATCCTGCCATTGCCGAACCATCCCATGCACTCCGTTGTTGAGCAGGACGATTTTGACAGCCAGCTTTTGCTCCGCGCATGTGACCAGTTCCTGTAGATTCATTTGGAAGCTACCTTCGCTGGTGATGCAAAGCACCATTCGATTCGGGAAAGCTTTTTGCGCGCCAATCGCCGCCGGGAAGCCAAAACCCATTGTGCCCAGACCGCCTGAGGTGAGCCATGTTCTCGGCTTGGTGCCCTTGAAGTATTGCGCGGCAAACATCTGGTGCTGGCCGACATCGGTGGCGACGATCGCTTCATGTTTGGTCAATTCGAAGAGCTTGTCGATGACAAACTGTGGTTTGATGATCTTGTCATCTTGCTTGTATGACAACGGATGCGCGGTTCGCCATTCTTCGACCTGCTTCAACCAGGGTGCCCGAGACGCTCTGATCTTGGCGGGATTACCGTCCATCGACCGCAGCATGACGTTCATCTGCCGCAGAACCGCTTTCACATCGCCGACGATCGGGATATGGGCGTGGAAAGTCTTTTTTATCGAAGTTGGGTCGATGTCGATGTGAACGACCCGTGCCTCGGGACAAAATTCGGAAAGCTTACCGGTCACACGATCGTCAAAACGCGCGCCGACGGCAATTAACAAATCAGCATGATGCATCGCCATGTTGGTCCAGTAACCACCGTGCATTCCCAACATGCCGAGGGAAAGCGGATGGGTGCCCGGGAAACTACCCAAACCCATCAAAGTCATGGTCACAGGAATTTGTGTGATTTCAGCCAACTCACGGATCTCATCCGCAGCATTGGAAAAAATAGCACCGCCGCCAACGTAGATCATGGGCTTTTTCGCCTTCATGATCTCTTCAGCAGCTTGACGAATGTGTTGCTTGCTACCTCCGATTACAGGGTTGTAGCCGCGCAAGTTGATTTTTTCCGGGTATTTGAATTCTGCTTTGGCTATACTCACATCCTTTGGAATATCGACTAAAACAGGTCCCGGTCGACCGCTCGTCGCAATATAAAATGCCTCTTTGATGATCTGCGCCAGATCACTGACATCCTTGACCAGCACATTGTGCTTGGTGCACGGACGGCTGATACCCACGTTGTCGGCTTCTTGGAATGCATCATTGCCGATCAGGTCTGTCGAGACCTGACCCGTGAAGGCAACCAGAGGAACCGAATCCATGTATGCATCGGCGAGCCCGGTGACGATGTTTGTCATACCAGGCCCTGAAGTCACCAAAACGACGCCAGCCCTTCCGGTTGCTTTGGCATACCCCTCTGCCATATGGGCGGCGCCTTGTTCATGCCGCGTCAGTACCAGCTCGATATCTTTTTGCTGGCACAGTACATCAAAGATCTTCAACACCACTCCACCGGGCAACCCAAAAACGGTTTTGACGCCTTCGCGTCTTAATGATTCACAGAATATCTCGGCCCCGGTAATTTTCATCTTGCTTCCTTTGCTAAACAGTGCTTTGGCGATAGCGACCGAGGATCTCCATAATCTTATCCTTACCCGCCAGTTTCATTTTCTGCAGCCGTTTCTTCTCGACTTCCTCGTCAGGAGAAAGATGAAGTTTATGCTGGAATTGATCGAGCTTTTTCTCCAACTCTTGATGCTCTTCATAATATTGCTTGAGCTCGGGATCACGATCTAAAAGAGAAGCAATCGCCGTCTTTTCGCTATCCTCCATATACGAGCCTCCTTTAATCTTATGAAGTTTTTTGCGCGCCTCAATCTACCGTACGGTATTATTCTTGTCAACGTAACTTACGCGTAGATTTCAACTACTTAAGGTCAGCTTCATTCGTGATTCGCACTCCGGTCGACGCAAGTAAACCGGCGTTAAATCTTCCAACCGAACCGCCCGGTGATCGATAAATTGGCGCTCACTTAGAAGCGCAATTGAAGCTGCCACCGACGACATCGCCTGTTCATCAGCAACGTAAATTTGTAAATCCGGGACTCGTTCAAGAACAGGACGATAAGTTGTCACTCCATCGCCGATGAATAAACATGGCGCAGGTTTTCCCAGACCGCGAAGTTCTTCAAGAAAACTCAGGAACGGCATCAACGCATCTTGCGTTAAACGCTCAAGTTGATTTCCGTGTATACGAAATACCGCGGCGTAAACCTCACCCTTGCGGGCATCCAGAATGGGACACACCCTTCCCTCGAAACCGGCTACACGCGCGGCGATGGCTTGCAGTGTTGAAATTCCAACCGCCGGCATACCGGTTCCGTAGGCAAGTCCTTTAACCGTGCTTAAGCCAATTCGAACTCCGGTGAACGAGCCTGGCCCGATCGAAACGGCGATGCCAGCTACGTCACTCAAGCCGATTCCTACGCGCCGCAGCACCGAATCGACAAGCGGCAGGATGATCTCTGCATGATTGGACTTGGCCCCGGATCCCTCGGCGCTTCCTTTCCTTGGGTAGAAGTCCTCCGCAACTAGCCGGCCATCTTCACTGATCGCAACACTCGCAACCGAAATTGACGTATCGAGACCAAGAATTCTCATCCGCCAACCGGCTTTTCGAACAATCGGAAAATATCATTGGCGAAGGCAAAGATCATGAGCAGTAAAAGCAAAAAGATGCCGACTTGCTGCGCCTTTTCGCGATACTTTAAAGAAACCGGCCGACCGATGATCGCCTCAACGGCAAAGAAGAAAAGATGACCGCCGTCAAGCACCGGGACCGGTAACAGATTGAGGACACCGAGATTGATGCTCAAGACCGCGAGAAACGCCAAAAAACTTCCGATGCCCTCTTGAGCCTGCTGCCCAGCCATTTGGGCAATCAAGATCGGCCCGCCTAAGTTACGCGGCGAAACTTCTCGCGTAATCATCTTATAGAGTCCGATTAAAGTAAGCTTGGAGTATTCGTATGTTTGTATAAAGGCTTTGCTGACCGCCAAACCCGGGTCGCCCTTTTCGATCGAAACTTGACTGCCGATACCGATCATCCAATCTTCTTTTAATTCACCGAAAATATTTTTCACTTCCCTTTTCCGCGGCTGAACCGTCATAGCCACTTCTTCGCCGCTTCTCTGAACGCGCAAAGCTAAGGGCTGTCCACCGCTTTGCTTAATCGCGCTGGAAAGATCGTCCCAGGCTGTGACTTCCTGCCCATCAACGGCGACAATGCGATCACCTTTTTGGATTCCCGCCTGCGCGGCCGGCGAATCCGGTTCAACCGCTCCAACTAGATTTGATAGGACCGGCACTCCATAAAAAAGAAAGACCACCATCAACAGAAACACCGCGAGTAACAGGTTGAATCCCGGGCCGGCGGCGACGATTGCGGTGCGTTTGAGCAGCGATTTATGAGCAAAGGAACGTTCGAGATCGACCGCCTTAACTTCTTCCTCCGGGTCTTCGCCAACCATTTTTACATAGCCGCCCAAAGGAAACGCGCTCAGAGCATATTCAGTTTCACCCTTCTTTTTCACCCACAGCTTGGGTCCAAATCCAACCGAAAACGTCAGAACTCCGACGCCTGAGAGCTTAGCAAGAAGAAAATGTCCGAACTCGTGAAAAACTATGAGCACGCCAAGCCCGACCACCGCCGCTAGAATCGAATAGAGCAGATTTTCCATATTATCTCCTTAAGTCATCAGTGAACCAGCGACGCTGCCCGTTCTCTCGCCCAGCGATCGACTTCTAGGACATCTTCCACGTCTCGCGCGGGTTTTGATGAATGGCCGCACATGGTTCTCTCAATGGTTCGATGAATCTCACGAAAGCCGATCTTGCCGGCCAAAAACGCGTCGACCGCGATCTCATTGGCGGCGTTTAGAACTGCCGGCATGGTGCCGCCTTGTTTCAACGCATCATAGGCCAATCCAAGCGCGGGGTAACGCTTTTTCTCCACTGGTAAAAAGTTTAACTCTCCATGATCTGTCAATTCCAGAGGCTTCCAACCGCCATCGAGTCTGTGCGGATACGCCAGCGCGTAAGCGATGGGAATACGCATATCCGGTATTCCCATTTGTGCTATGATCGTGCCGTCTTGATAACGGACCATGGAGTGCACGACACTCTGCGGATGGATCACCACATCGATCCGTGAGGGGTCCATGTTGAACTCCCAGTGGGCTTCAACGACCTCCAGCCCCTTGTTCATCATCGTCGCAGAATCAATGGTGATTTTTCGACCCATCTTCCAATTCGGATGTTTCAACGCCTGAGAAATTGTCACACTACCCAACCGGCTGAGCGGCGTTTTTAGGAACGGTCCACCCGAGGCAGTGAGAATCAGTTTGTCAACTTCGTCGCGCTGATTTCCTTCAAGACACTGAAAAATGGCGCTGTGCTCACTGTCGACAGGAAAGAGCCGAGACTTTGACTTTTTTGCTTCATTAACCAGTATTTCTCCGGCCATCACCAGCGCCTCTTTATTTGCAAGCGCGACCTCTTTGCCGGCGCGAGTGGCTTGAAGCGTTGGTACGAGTCCGGCGGCCCCGACAATCGCCGCGAGCACGACATCCACCTCGTTAGCTGTCGAGACATCCGTAGCGCCTTTGACGCCCCAGCCAATTTCGATAAATTTCTTACCCAGCAACTTACGCAGACGCGGCACGTCGCTCTCATTTTTGATGGCGACACACTGCGGCGCGAATTCTTTAATCTGCGCCGCAAGGAGCTTTAAATTCTCGCCGGCAACCATGCCAAAAATTCTAAATCGGTCAGGAAATCGGCGCACCAGATCCAAAGTGCTTACTCCGATTGAGCCTGTTGAACCGAGTAAAGCGATTGATCTCATGGGTGAAAGACCTTCAAATACGTGGTCGTAAAAACAGCCGGGAAGATGAGACTATCGAGCCGATCCAGCAAACCGCCGTGACCCGGAAGAAGCCTGCCTGAATCCTTCACCGCAAAAACGCGCTTGATCCACGACTCAAACAAGTCGCCCAGTTGACCCAACACACTAAGCAGCCCCGAGACGATCGCAAACTCGATCCAGCTTAATCCGATGTCGAGGAAAATTCCCACCAAGGAACCGGCCAAAACACTACCGAGGACGTATCCGACAGCTCCCTCAACCGTTTTCCCGGGACTGATTTCGGGCGCCAATTTTTTGGTTCCGAAGCGACGGCCAACGAAGTAGGCGCAGACGTCGCCTGCCATAATCACGACGAGGACGAAGAACACCCAAGCTCTTCCATGTGGCAGTCGAAACAGCGAACTCCAATGTGGCAAAAGAAAGCCCAGGTACAGTGATCCCAAAAGGGTCCACGCAAGTCGTGCCAACCGCTCCTCAAGTTGCCCGTGCATGAAAATGTAAATCGAGAACATTAGGACAAGCAATGGAGCCAGAATCAACTCTCCAGGTGTTAGCTGCGGAAAAAACACTACGGAAGAAACCGCAAGTCCAAAAGCGATGCCAATTATTTGGTCTCTCGGGCGGCCAGGAAAACCCATGGCGAAATATTCACGCAAAGCTCCAAGCGTAATCAGGAAAACAAAGCCGTGAAATAACCAGGGATCACCCCAACCGATGAGAACAATTAAAAGCGGTATTCCGGCAAGCCCGGTAAGCACCCTTGCCTTAAGATTCGCGTCCACTACTCCCCACTCTTAGACGCGCCGGTTCGGTAATCTGCTCATCGGTTCTGCCGAACCGCCTGCGACGGCGTTGATACTCTTGCAGAGCTTGGAAGTATTCTTGTTCACGGAAGTCGGGCCAAAGAGTCGGAGTGACATAGAGTTCAGTATAGGCAATCTGCCACAAGTAAAAGTTGCTTATTCGCATTTCACCGCTGGTCCGTATCAATAGATCCGGATCGGGTATGTCGGGCGTATCCATATGAGCGGAAACGATTTCCTCCTCGACATCGCTCGATTGAAACTCGCCGGCGAGAACTCTGCGCCTAATCTTATTGACCATTCGCACGATCTCATCTCGGCCGCTATAACTCAGGGCCAAAACTACCGTCATTCGAGTGTTGCGCTGAGTTAACTCTATTACGTCCTCCAGGGTTCGGCGAACGTTTAGCGGCAATCGATCCCGGTTTCCAATCGCCTTTAGCCTGATGCCATAGCGCATCATTTTGGGCTGTTCAGCAATAAGGTAGGTTTCCAGCAAGCCCATTAATGCGTGAACTTCGTCCTGAGGGCGCAGCCAGTTTTCCGTTGAGAATGCGAAGAGAGTCAAAAAAGGGATCCCCAGCTTTCGCGTCGTTTCGACAATGACGCGAACTGAGGTTTTGCCACGGCGGTGCCCTTCGATCCGGCTCTTTCCCTGCAGAGTCGCCCAGCGCCCGTTCCCATCCATGATGATTGCTACATGGTGTGGCAGCCGACTTCTGTCCAGGTTCTTAGAATCCATTATTGAGCCGTGCGGGTACGTGACGTGTTGAGACAATTGGCGCCCCGAATTCGAGCGGAACGCGGCGCATCTGAGGTTGGCTGTCCAGCGGAGATCTCCGGCCCCTAGACCTCCATGATCTCCTCCTCTTTAGTTTTCAAAACCTTATCGACTCGAGCGATGTAATCATCGGTGATTTTTTGAACCCGGTCCTGACCGTGTTTGATTTCGTCGGCGGTAATCTCTTTCTTTTTTTCCGACTCTTTTAAATGCTCGATGGCCAAGCGCCGATGATTACGCATCGAAACGCGAAACTCTTCGCCGGTTTTCTTAACATGCTTTACCAAATCCTTACGGCGTTCCTCAGTCAGTTGTGGTATGGGGACTCGGATGATCTTGCCGTCATTTGCGGGAGTCAGGCCCAAGTCGCTTTTGAGAATCGCCTTTTCAATCTCACCGAGCGCGTTTCTGTCAAAAGGCTGAATCACTAACAGCCTTGGCTCCGGGGCGCTTAAGGTAGCCAATTGATTCAAAGGAGTAGTAGCGCCGTAATAATCAACGAGGACGCCTTCCAAGAGAGCCGTCGATGCCCTCCCCGTCCGGACCCTTCCCAATTCTTTGCGCAGAGCCGCAACAGACCCTTCCATCTCTTTTTGTAACTGAGTGAAAATAGCCTCGTTCATCGTTTCCCCGCACTGACTAATGTGCCGATTGCTTCACCGGCTACGACTCTTTTAATGTTTCCCTTTTCCATCAAATTGAAAACGACAATGGGAAGATGATGATCCATGCAAAGTGAGATTGCTGTCGAATCCATTACCTTTAGCTCACGGTTTAAAACCTCGATGTAAGTCAATTCTTCAAACTTGGTCGCCCCTTCGTATTTAAATGGGTCGGCATCATAGACGCCTTCCACCTTGGTCGCCTTCAATATGACTTCCGCGCCAATCTCCATTGCTCGCAGGCTCGCCGTAGTGTCGGTTGTAAAATAAGGATTGCCTGTGCCCCCGGCAAAAATAACCACGCGACCTTTTTCCAGGTGCCGTGTTGCTCTACGTCTGATGTAAGGCTCTGCCACTTGCCTCATTTCGATTGCTGATAAGACTCGCGTGGAAACACCCAATTTCTCCAACGCGTCTTGAAGCGCAAGGCTGTTGATAACGGTTGCCAGCATACCCATGGTATCGGCGCTCGCCCGATCCATGCCGATCTCGCTCGCGACGGCGCCTCGAAAGATATTGCCACCGCCGATGACCAATGCCATCTCACAGCCAATCTCTTTGACTTCCTTGATCTCTTGCGCAAATGCCTTAACCGTTTGCGCATCGATACCAAACTTCTGTGCGCCGGCGAAAATTTCACCGGTGACTTTAAGAATGATGCGTTTGTACTTGAGTTTCGACTCGCTCATGCCTTTGTTCCGACGAGCCTTACTCCTGCGGTGCTGCTTCACCCAATTGGTATCGCGAGAAACGCTTAACCTGAATGTTCTCACCAAGACGGGCTATCGCCTCCGTGAGAATGTCAGCAACTTTTTGGTCGGGGTTCTTAATAAACGATTGCTCAAGAAGACAAACTTCCGAATAAAACCGATCGATCTTTCCGTCGACTATCTTCTCGACGACCTTCTCCGGCTTACCAGATTCCAGAGCTTGCCGGCGATATATCTCCCTTTCTTTCTCCAAATGGTCGCTCGGAACCTCTTCAGCTCGTATGTATCGCGGATTAGCGGCGGCAATCTGCATGGCAATATCTTTTAAAAGATTCTGAAACTCGGCAGTGCGCGCCACAAAATCAGTTTCACAGTTGAGCTCCACCAGGACGCCAATTTTCCCGCCGGGATGCACATACGCGCCGATCGCCCCATCGCTGGCGGTTCGAGAAGCCTTTTTGGTCGCCGCTGCAAGCCCCTTCTGACGCAAATAATCAACCGCTTTGTCCAGATCGCCGCCGGATTCGGCCAACGCTTTCTTGCAATCCATCATACCGGCGCCAGTTTTTTCACGGAGATTTTTTACCGCCGCCGCACTCACTTCCATCGACTAAACTCCTCCCATAGCCGACTGCTCTATCGGCTCCGTCTCATTTGGCGCCGTCACCGCTGTGGCTCCTTCATCTCCCTTGTCTTTAGCCAAGGATCGATCATAGAGCCCCTTACCCTCAATCACTGCATCGGCCATGGATGAACAAAATAGCCGAATGGCTCTGATCGCATCATCATTTCCCGGGATCTTGTGATCTACCATATCCGGATCGCAGTTCGTGTCGATGACGGCGATCACGGGGATACCAAGCTTTCTTGCCTCCTTTACGGCAATTTCTTCCTGCTTGGGATCAACCACGAAAATCGCATCGGGGAGCTTACGCATCGCCTTGATTCCCCCAAGCGACTGCTCAAGCTTTTCCTTCTCCCGCTTCAAGCCCAACATTTCCTTTTTAGTCAACGCGTCGACAATCTTAGGATCATTTTCCATTTCTTCGAGTTTTCGCAGGCGATCGATACTCTGGCGAATGGTGGAGAAATTCGTGAGAGTGCCGCCTAACCAGCGGTTATGAACATGAAACATAGCGCATCGCTCCGCCTCTTCCCTAACGGAATCTTGCGCTTGTTTTTTCGTCCCGATGAAAAGAATGCTTCCCCCCGAAGCCGCAATATCGCGGACGACAGCCTCCACCTCTTTAAACATGGTAACGGTTTGCTGCAAATCGATGATATGGATTCCGTTTCGCGCTCCGAAAATGTACGGCTTCATTTTCGGATTCCAGCGGCTGGTTTGATGTCCGAAATGAACACCCGCCTCCAGAAGTTGCTTCATTGAGATCTCGGTCATATGCCTGACTCTCCTTTGGTTTTGCCTCCCCTTCTCTCAACTCCTCCTCGTTCCCTCCCGGGCACCACGAAGAAGATCGAAAAGGGTGTGAGTTAATAAGAAAACGCCTTCGGCATCCGGCCGGACCGGTCACCGAAGGCTGGAAACACTGCTGATTGACAATGGTAACCTTGCGTTTTTCTAGCAAAGAACGGCCTAAGACGCAAGGAAAGTAATGGGGCAGATGCTACTGGTTCATGGATTCAAAGAATTCTTTATTGTCTTTGGTACCATGCATCTTATCCAATAAAAATTCCATCGCATCGA
The DNA here is from genome assembly GCA_021323355.1 of Deltaproteobacteria bacterium. Lineage (GTDB taxonomy): Bacteria > Desulfobacterota > Binatia > UBA9968 > UBA9968 > WHTF01. The sequence goes on along the minus strand of JAJONK010000007.1, from coordinate 7,924 downwards.
CAACACTCAGTTGGGATAGAACTTTGCGCAAAATCCAGATTCGATTGAGGTCCTCTTTGGAAATCAACAACTCTTCCTTTCTGGTTCCAGACTTGTTGATGTCAATGGCAGGGAAAACTCTTTTGTCCATTAAGCGGCGATCGAGGTGGACCTCCATGTTGCCGGTCCCTTTGAATTCCTCAAAAATAACCTCATCCATCCGGCTCCCGGTATCGATGAGCGCGGTCGCCATAATCGTTAGACTACCACCGTCCTCAATGTTGCGGGCGGCGCCGAAGAATTTTTTGGGTTTATGTAGAGCATTCGAGTCGACACCGCCGGATAAAATCTTGCCGCTCGGAGGCACCACGGTATTATAGGCGCGCGCCAGGCGCGTGATGCTGTCGAGCAGAATGACAACATCTTTGCCATGTTCCACCAGACGCTTTGCCTTTTCGATGACCATCTCCGCAACTTGAACGTGCCGTGTGGCGGGCTCGTCGAATGTTGAACTGATGACCTCTCCATCGACCGAACGTTGCATATCCGTGACCTCTTCGGGCCGCTCATCGATCAAAAGAACAATCAGCACTACCTCTTTGTGGTTATTGGCGATAGCTTTGGCGATGTGTTGCAACATCATAGTTTTACCTGTTCGCGGGGCGGCAACGATTAAACCCCGTTGACCTTTGCCTATGGGAGTCAAAAGGTCAACAATTCGGGTTGTGTAATCCTCCGGCTGATACTCGAGTCGCAAACGTTCGTTAGGATATAGAGGAGTTAGGTTGTCAAAAAGGATTTTCTCTCGGGCCCGCTCAGGATCCTCATAGTTAATCGATTCTACTTTGAGCAGGGCAAAATATCTCTCACCTTCTTTTGGCGGCCTGATGTGTCCGGAGATAATGTCGCCCGTACGCAGGCTAAACCGGCGTATCTGGCTGGGAGAGACGTAGATATCATCCGGTCCTGGCAAATAATTATAGTCAGGTGCGCGCAAAAACCCGAAGCCATCGGGAAGAGTTTCCAGTACCCCTTCTCCGTATATATGACCGTTTTGCTCCGTCTGCGCCTGCAGGATCGCAAAGATGAGTTCTTGCTTGCGCATATTGGCAGCGCCTTCGATATTGAAGTTTTTTCCAATCAACGCAAGTTCGCTGATTTTCTTTTCTTTTAGCGCCTTCAAATTCAGCCCATTATCTTCCACAGCCTCAGACTCAACAGCGCGAGTTCTACCACGGACCATAACTATGCCTCTCCTTTCGTTTCCAAAACCAAGAATCGGATGCGATCCCCTCTGCTTACGACATGTTCACGTGCGATCGCTAAAACCGCATCCCAGATATATAAACCTGCCGGGACAACATAGAGGTGAACACGATTACAAATGCGGCCTGTCAGTATTGCAGGCTTTCGTGCGCAGCAGAACTTACTTTTCGGATCCAAATTAAATCGGAACGGAGTTCAACGGACGATTGTTATTGTGGGGATCGATTCAGAAACGCTGAATTGGTTAACGTTAGTTCATCCTATTGAAAAGCACTCTGATTGTCAACCCCGATCATTTGCCAGACACCGTCTCCAATTCTTTTACGACTTCATGTATGTCGTTATACAGAGCTGCTTTGAACTCGATGCGGCGACCTGTCGTCGGATGAGAAATTTCAAGTCTCTCCGCGTGCAGCGCCTGGCGAGGAAAATCATTTAGCAATGAAATGATGTTTCTGTTCTTGAAGTCAGCATTCGGACGCCCTCCGTATACCTTATCGCCAATCACTGGATGACCAAGTTCCGCCAAGTGAACGCGGATTTGGTGCGTGCGTCCGGTTTTGGGCCGAAGTCGGCATAGGCTGACCCATCGGATGCTTCTCGAATCGGCTTTTAGTTCAAAGCACTTTTCAACATTCCACTCGGTCAGGGCTTCGCGTGTTTTTGAATAAGCGAAACGGCAAGACATTTTCTTCCGCTGGGATCGATGGCGGCCGATCGGGCGATCAATGATGCCGCTGTCCCCCTTAAGTTTGCCCCAAACTAAGGCAAGGTATTCCTTATGAACTGTGCGATCTTTGAATTGCTGCGCCAATAGTTGCAACGACCGATGATTCTTCGCAACGACCATTACCCCAGAAGTATCTTTGTCCAGGCGATGAACAATTCCCGGGCGGCCCTCGGCGCCGATTTCTTTTAGCTCGGGACAATGATGCAATAGCGCGTTAACCAGAGTTCCAGTGACGCTCCCGGCAGCGGGATGCACCGCCATTCCGGGCGCCTTATTGATGACCATAAAATCGCGATCTTCATAGATAATGTCGAGAAGGACAGCCTCTGCCCTTAACTTCGTTTCTATTTTAGGAATTCTGCCAAGTTCGACCGAATCACTTGGCTTGAGGCGCCTACTCGATCTTGTTGGCGCCCCATTGACCGTAATGACCCCGTCCTCGATCAACTTCTGCATCCGCGAGCGAGTCAACCCATAACGCTTAATCTCTTCAACCAAATGCTGGGTAAGGAAGACATCCAGACGCATTCCGGATGCTTTCTTCCCGACCACAGCCCGGTCAGGAACAATCGATGATTCCATTCAATGCTAATTCTTGTAGCGGAGCTTCAATCGATCGAATACGGCACGAGCCGCTTGGACGTCTTCGTGCATCTGAATCACCAGATCTCCTATTTCGGCAAACTTCCGCTCTTCTCTAATCCTCTGGACAAAACTCAGCTTTACCGGTTCCCCATAGATATCCTTTGCGAAGTCCAAAATATAAGCCTCTATCGTGCGCGATCCTTCGCCGAACGTAGGATTGTGACCAACACTGCTGACGCTCAACCAACCCTGATCTTGTAACTCCAGAATGGTTGCATAAATACCGTCTTGAGGAAGAAGCTCGGTAGTGGCGGCCAAATTAGCTGTCGGAAAGCCCATGTTCCGGCCACGGCGCTGACCACTAACAACCGTGCCGGAAATGAAGTGATAGCGGCCGAGCATCGGCTGAACTTCATCTACGCGACCTTGTTCGATTAACTGCCGGATTCGCGAACTGCTTATCCGCTTTCCCTCAACCAGGATGGGCTCAACGATACCGACGCCAAAACCCAGTTCAGTGCCCCAACGAATCAGGTCTTCCGCGTCTCCCTCGCGAGCATGGCCAAACCTTAAGTCTCTGCCCAACCAGATCTTGGACAAATTAAGATGCTTAAGAAGATACCGTCGCACAAAATCGTCAGCCTGAATACTTGCGAAACGACGGTCAAAAGTCTGCACGACAACCGCATCCACTCCCACCGATTGCAGCATGTCCATCTTGTCCTGATGGTTTACAATCATCTGCGGCGCCCGCTCGGGCACAAGCAATTTCAGTGGGTGAGGGTCGAAAGTAAAAACAACGGATTTAGTACGCCATTGTTTCGCTTCCGCTACGGCGTTGGCAACCAGGGCCTGATGACCGAGATGGATACCGTCAAAATTCCCCATAGTGACTACCGTCTTCATCTCAGGTCGACGAAAATCTTCGATGTCGCGAAAAACTTCCATATCTCTCGACTTCCGGTCTGGCCGAATGGGATGCGGAGGTATCGATTGCTTCGCGCCAACCGAAACAAGAGGCGCATTAACGGGGCGGGCGAACTATGACTCAAGCGCTCTTAATTTTTGCTTGGCTTGTGCCGCTTCCGGCGATTGTGCGTACTTCTCGACGACTTCCTGCAGGATCAATCGAGCATTTACCTTTTCACCCAGTTCAGCAAATGCGAAGCCTTGTTTTAGAAGCGCCGCGGGAACTTTGTCCGCTTGCGGGTATCTGCTGCGCACGGCATCAAACTCAAGAATCGCTTGGTCGAATTCCCGCAAAGCATAGTGACTTTCGCCGATCCAATACTGAGCATTAATGGCCAACTTGCTTTTCGGGTGCTTTTGGAGAAACTCCTTGAAGCGACTGATCGAAAGCCGATAATCTTTTTTTTCCAACGCTCGCCACGCGATTTCGTAGTCGGTTTTTACCGCCTCGTTTTCTGCAGCCGAGGCTTCCGTTTTTTCCGCAGAACTACTCCCTGCCACCGGCTGCTGCCGAATATTTTTTTGAAGTTCCCTTAATTCTTCCTCGCGCGCTTTTAACTGTCCTTCCTGTGTTTTGAATCCTTCAGTTAATTTGGCAACCCGCGCTTCCAAATCCTTGACCCGCTGATCGCCGTCCCGGCTAGATTGGCCGATTTGCCGACCCACTTGATAGCGAGTCTCTTCGATCCGTTCCTTGAGCGCGCTAAACTCGCGTTGCAGCTGCTGCATATTCGCTCTGGTGTCCGCCAGGCTCGACCGCATCGACTCGACCTCGTTATGGATACTCGCATGGTCGCTACGAATCCGCCGTTGTTCACGCTCCAGCAACTCGATTTGCTGCGGTTGGGCACAAGCAGATGCGCCGACAGAGAATAGAGCTATTAGTAACACTCGGTGAATTTGCATCTTGTCTGACCTCGCCGGCATGGAGTGGCTCAGCTGTTATGACGCCGGTCGGCTCGGAACTACGACGAAACGAGCACGCCGATTCTGCCGCCAACAGTTTTCATTTGATTCTGTGCACACCGGGATCTCCTCACCATAACTGATCGTCGATATGCGTTCGGGAGAAATGCCTAGGCTAACGAGATAATCTTTGGCGGTTTGCGACCGTTTAGCGCCGAGCGCCAGGTTGTATTCGCTTGTTCCTCGTTCATCGCAATGCCCTTCCACCTCAATTCGAGCTGACGGATTGCTCTTAAGCCAATCTGCATTACCTCTGAGAACATCTCGAGCGTTTCCCCTGAGATCGTAACTATCGTATTCAAAGAGAACGTCTTTCAATGGGCTTGAAGCGGAAGTGACCGGCGGTTTGCCCGCTTTTAATTGATCTAGACTCGATGAGGTAGATGGAACAGTCGATTCCTTTGTAGTGCCGGCTCGTCCCTCGCCGGCACTCTTGCTACTTGATCCCGAAGGAGTCGCAGATGATGATCCCGTAGGACCCCCGCTTGCCCCATCAGGCTTAGTAGTCGATGGAGCGCAACCTCCGCTCACCAAAACAGAAGCAGCAACGATACCGTAGCACAGCATTCTAAAGTCACCCATCGTAACTCCTTTTTCGGGAACTTGCGCAGAATCAATATGAAATTCAAGAGGTTATTCTAACCGAGGAGACCAACTCGGTTTTGTATCATCTCCCCCAGAACCTGTCAATCTACGTTGATTTTCACCAGTGGCTTGCATCACGTATAAATGGTAACGTCCGGCACGGTTTGAGGAAAATACAATAAAGCGGCCATCCGGTGACCACGCCGGATCTTCGTTGTCGAATCCATTATTGGTAAGTCGCGTCGGTTCCCCGCCATCCACAGCGATACTGAAAACTGAAAACCGACCGCCGACCCTGCTTATGTAGGCGATTTTATCGCCAGCCGGGGACCAGTCGGGTGAAGTGTTATAACTCCCGCTGTAGGTCAAGCGTCGGGATTTGCCACTGGCGACATCCAGAATATAGAGTTGGGGCGACCCGCTTCGGTCAGAAACGAACACCAGTTGCCGACCGTCCGGCGACCATGAAGGCGAAACATCGATGGCCGTATCATCGGTGAGCCGGCGCACAATATCGCCACTCCGTTCGAGCAGGTAAATGTCGGTATTTCCCCCCCGTTCGAGTGAAACCGCGACATTTTGCCCATCGGGTGACCATTTGCCGCCGAGATTCAATCCCGTACGGCTGGAAAACTTTAGGTCTTTGCCGCTGAATAACTCGAATAGATAAAGACTCGGATTTCTTTCCTTATAGGATGTATAGAGGATGGATTTTCCGTCCGGTGTCCACGACGGCGACAAATTGATAGTCCGATTATTTGTCACCTGGTACTTCTCGCTGCCATCGAGATGGGCAACGTGAATCTCCTTGAAACGACCACCACCGGTCGATGTGTAGGCGATACGTGTATTGAAGATGCCCGGCACGCCAGTGAACTGTTTGATAATTTCATCGGCAAATTTGTGCGCGATGCGGCGAAAATCCCGTGCACGCCCTGTGTACCTTTTACCGATCGTTTCTCTTCCTTGAGTGACGTCAAACAGCCGAAGCTCCACCGTGACTTCATCGCCCTGAACAGAAAACCTGCCTTTTACCAGGCCCACCGCTCCGATGGTCGACCAGTCTTTGAAATCAAACGTCCCCAGTGTATCGCCACTGCGTTGCGGGTGCTCGATGTAAGTTGCTCGGTCCAAAACTCGAAACCAACCGGAGAGATCAAGATCATAAACGATAGCATCCGCGACACCTTCCGATATGCGCCCTGGATCAGCACCATTCCCGGTATTCTTGAGCGGCGAAATGGCTATCGGATATTTCGGCATTCCGGGGCCGATGACGTCAAGACGCACTTGCGCATAGCTTGCCGAGGCCTGCATGAGCAGATAGAAAATAATCGCTGAAGTGGTTTTTTGCTTCACATCATTCCTCAAACTACGGCTGAAAATTCATTTCAACCTGAGCGAAGTCCTTCCGGTACGACTCAGGTGGCGGAGGCAGGGGACTGGATTTCCTTAACGCGCGCAAGATCGACTCGTCAAACGCAGCGTCTCCAGATGGTTCAGCGATTTTCAACCCGGTGATTTCCCCGTTGTCTTTAATGCTGAATCGGGCCAAGGCCTTCAAACTCCCCTTCTGGCCCGGCCACGCCCAGTTTTCCTTGATCGCGTTAACGATCTTAGCTTGGTACATGAAAAATTCAGCACCTCTAACGGCCGTACCACCGCCCCGGCCGCCTTGACCAAGTGCGGCCGCTCCGTCACCTTCTCCGGGACCTACACTGAGGATCTCTCCGCCTTTGGAACTGGCGGCTCTTTGTGTGCTTTCAGCGCGGCTTTTCACCCGATCGAGCGCGGACTGAATGAGCCTTTCGCGCACCTTGTCCATAGCGCCTTCATCCGGCGCCGCAGCGCTCTTAATCTCCTTAGACTCTTTAGCCGGCTCCTGTTTAGGTTCTTCCTTCTTAATTTCTTTTTTAGGTTCTTCCTTTTTTACTGGCGTATTCTTTACAGCTAACTTGTCCTCAACCGGAGCTGTTTTCTCATTGGGTTTGACGGTTTTCTCGGGCTTTTCCAGCTTTTCACTTTTATCCGGCTTGGGGATTTCGGCTTTTGCGGGCTTCTCAGATTTCTCCTGGAGTTTCGGTTTGGCCTGTTTGATTTCCGGAGCCGGGGCCGCGGGCTCGGAGTTAACTTTTTTGGGCGGATCTTTGGGGCTCGTGGCAGGATAAAGCTCAGTGCCGGGTCGGTTACCGCCGATTTTTTCTCCTCCGACTAAGTCTACGGTATAGATGGGTGGCGCGGGACGCGTGACAGATGGAAAATAAGGCGAGAAGATCAACGCTATCAGGACTGCGCCGTGCAAAATAAACGAGAAAAGTAACCAATTCGACAGCCGATCGTCTCTCCCCACCGATGCAAGCGACTTTTCTCCTGACGCAATGGTTTTGCTGTTGGACTCACCTGCCATTGCTATCCGTCTTCTAACGTCGGACGAGTCACCATCCCCACTCTGTCGATACCGGCTTGCTTTAATTCGGCTATTGTTTGCATTACCAAACCGTAACGAACATCTTGATCCGCCCTGACGTAAACCTGCTTATCAGCTAGATTAGTGCGAATAGCGCGCATCTTCGCGCCCAACTCATCCAAACTCATAACGTTATCATTTAAATAGATCTTGCCATTCTTAGCAATGCTGACAACTAGCAGCTCGTCGGTACCAGGAATAGCGGCCGCTTTCGCTTGCGGCAAATTGACTTGTACTCCTTGTTGGATGATTGGCGCAGTCACCATGAAAATAACAAGCAGCACCAACATAACGTCAACAAGCGGAGTAACATTAATCTGCGAAATCGTCGTGCTGTCACGCGATGAAGCGGTGTCCATTGCCATCTGAACCTCTTT
>JAJONK010000249.1 GCA_021323355.1 Deltaproteobacteria bacterium | reverse complement strand
TTGACCTGCTGGTGATTCCCGAGACCCTACTGCCCGCGGTAGCCGTCGCCTTTCTATCGTTCGGCCACGGCGGCATCCTCACCTTTCTACCTATTCATGCACTGAAACTCGGCCTTGAAAATCCCGGACTTTGGTTCGGCCTCTATGCACTTTGCCTGCTGTTGAGCCGGCCAGTGGCCGGACCGCTTTCAGACCGGATCAGCCGGCGCGCCGTCATTATTCCCGGATTGATTCTAAACCTGCTCGGGATCGGCATCCTGGCGCTGGCCTCTTCACCTGCATGGCTCATGGCGGCGGCAGTGGTCGGCGGCTTCGGCACCGGCGCAGCCCAGCCGGCGCTCATGACGGTGGCGGTGGATCAAACATCGCCGCAGCGTCGCGGCCAATCCATGGCGCAATATCAATGCTTCTACGATCTCGGCATTGGCCTAGGCTCGTTGACACTGGGAGCGTTTCTCGATTTAGTCGATCAGAATTTTTCCCTCATGTATGCGGCGACCGCCGTCGTGGCGCTCATCGGTTTATGGATTTACTGGAAGCGGAGTTGATCTCTTTATGTTGATCGATGCTCATGTTCATTTGGACAAATACGGCGATTTACTTGACGATGCCTTGAGAGAAATCGAACGGGAAAATATTTTTACCATCGCCACGGCGATGGATGTTCCGTCCTATCAGGACCTTCAGGAAATCGCGCGGCGCTCAGCGCTGGTGCTGCCGACGTTCGGAATTCATCCTCGACGCGCTCCGCAATATGTCGATCGGCTGCGCGAGCTCGGCCAGTATATCGAGATGAGTCCCGCCATCGGCGAAATTGGCCTGGACTTCCACTGGGTCAAGAATAGCTCCGAGTATCCGGCTCAATTGAAAGTCCTGGAATATTTTTTCGCAGCCGCGCGCGAACAAACAAAAATCGTCAACCTGCACACCAAGGGCGGCGAGAAACCTATTCTCGAGCTGTTGGAGCGTTACGACGTAGCGCGGCCGATTATTCATTGGTACTCGGGCCCTCTGGATATCCTCCGCGCCCTGGTCCAATTCGGCGCTTACTTTACTGTCGGCGTCGAGGTCCTCTATTCAGAGACTATTCAGACAATCGCGCGGGAGATTCCCGACCGTCTGCTTCTCACCGAAACCGATAATCCGGGCGGTTTAAAGTGGCTTAAAGGCATAGTCGGTATGCCGTCGGAGATTAAAAAAGTGATCGACCAGCTGGCTCGGATCAGAGCCTCTACGCCGGAATCAATCTCCCGGATGATTCAGGCAAACTTCCTCAAATTGATCGAAGCCGATCCGTGGCTGCGGCAAGTACGCACCTTGCTCTCCCAGCCATAACATACTCAAAAGTCGGAAATGGTCTAAAGACCCGCGTCGAGGAGGATAGAGAATGTTTGGAATCTCGTTCGAAGCCTATCTGCCGAAGCTGATCGACTTCAGCATCAATTTCGCGCAGTCGTTATTTCGTGTTCTCTTGATCGTCGTAGTGGCGTTGCTCGCGATCAAGTTTCTCCGCCTAGGGCTTAATCGGTTGGAAGTGATCCTTGTGCGGGCGCGCGAGGCCTCGGAATCGGTGCCGGGAGCGGCGGCGATGCGCATCCGGACCTTGATGAGCGTGCTCTGGACGATCGTCGCGGGTCTTGTCTGGTTCACGGCGGTTTTGACAATCCTCGGACAAGTGGGGGTGAACGTCACGCCGATTCTCGCCAGCGCTGGAGTGGTCGGACTTGCGGTGGGATTCGGGGCGCAAAATCTGGTGAAGGATTTCGTCAGCGGGTTCTTTTTGATCCTGGAAAATCAGATCCGCGTCGGCGATGTCGCGATCATCAATGGAACCGGCGGTTTGGTAGAGGCCATCACCTTCCGCACCATTGTACTGCGCGACCAGGCCGCCGTAGTTCACGTCTTTCCAAACGGCTCGATCAACACGCTGTCCAACATGACCAAGGACTGGTCGGCGTACGTCATCGATGTCGGCGTCGCTTACAGGGAGGATACCGATCGCGTCGTCGAAGTGATGCGTCGAGTCGCCGGCGAGTTGCAGTCCGATCCACAATACGGTTCGGCGATGCTCGAGCCGATTGAGATCATCGGCGTGGATGCGTTCACGGATTCAGCGGTCATCATCAAGGCGCGGCTAAAGACACTGCCGATTAGGCAGTGGATGGTCGGTCGCGAGTACCGCCGCCGGCTGAAAAAAGCCTTCGAAGCCGAAAACATCGAATTTCCATTTCCACAGAGAACGGTCCTCGTGGGGGAGGCCAAAGCACCGTTGCCCCCGGCCGGCAAACCGTCGGAAGGGAATTAGAACGTCGGCAAATCAAGATTCAATGATGATGCTGGCGAGCCTTCCCATTTTGGGCAAAGCGTGTAAATTGGACTGATTATTTTTCCCGGATCCGGGATCTTGGAGCTCGCGCAACACATTGACTGACAATCATCACTCTTTTACCCGCGCTGAAATTGGCCCGGTGATTGTCGTCAGTCTGATATCCGCATTGCGTTTACTCGGCATCTTTCTGATCCTCCCCGTGTTCAGCGTCTATGCTGTTCATTATCCCGAAGCCAGCCTTGCGATGGCCGGCGTTGCCTTCGGCGCCTACGCTCTGACTCAGAGTATATTGCAAATCCCGCTGGGATGGGCCAGCGATCGCTGGGGACGCAAGCCAATATTGCTGATCGGCCTGGCGCTGTTCGGAGTGGGCAGCATCGGTTGTGGCTTGGCGCAGAATATTTTCCAGCTCATCGTCGCGCGAGTGATTCAAGGCACCGGCGCCATCGGCTCGGTAGCGCTGGCAGCGCTGGCTGATCTTACCAGGCCGGCGGTTCGCACGCAGGCATTTACCGTTACCGGAATTGCCATTGGCTCTGCCTTCATGATTGGCATATTGGGCGGACCGCTGTTGGCGGCAAGCATCGGTCTCAGCGGCTTGTTCTATGTTTTGGCCGCGCTCGCTTTTTCGGCAATGGTCCTAGCGGCGATCTCCTTTCCTAAAAAAAATAGATCCGTCGACAAACAGCCAGCGATGGCTTTTAAACCGATCCTGATGCACGGCGAGCTGCGGCCGATTTTTATCGCCACCTTTGTTCTTTCTTTCACCCTAAACCTTTTCTTTTTCACTTATCCGCTGAGCTGGGCGGACATAGGACTCGATCGCGCCGAGCTTTGGAAAGTATATCTGATTATCTTTTTACCGAGCGCGTTATTGGTGTTCCCTTATATGCGCCGCGCCGAAAGACTGGGCCGTTTTCGCATGCCAATCATGATCGGCTGGCTAACCGCAATGACCGGCTATGCCGTGTATTTGGTCGGCGCTCAGTCGGATTTGCTGTTGTATGTCAGCGGCGCGGCTTTCTTTTTCGGTTACAGCTTGTTCCAACCCCTGTTGCCGACATTTCTGACCAAGCGAATTCCCCAGGCGGGCCGCGGCACAGCCACCGGTGTTTATACCTTCTTTGGCTTCATCGGCTCATCGCTCGGCGGCATGCTCGGCGGGGTGTTGATCCATATCTATCCGTCGCTGCCGGAATTTCTCGGTGTCATGCTCTTGGTGCTTTGGTATTTCTCCGGCCTACCCACCGCGCCGGAGAATGCTTCTTGATAAAAGCCGTTGCCCTCATCGATTTAGATCCTCGCTTACCTGTCTCTGTGATCCGCATTGCCCCGGACAGTGCCATTGGTATAAATAATGGAGGATGCAAAATGCTAGTTAGATTGCCGCTCCGCGCGATAACAGCTCGTCCTCAAATCCTTTTCCTGCTGGCAATGATTGCGAGTTTTGCCGGCTGCGATAAATCCTATGACGAAAGAATCGGCGGTGTGGAGATACCGATTCCGCGCGGGATGAAGAAATCTGATGGAGCGGGGGTTGAAGTTGCCCTGCTCGGTTTTGGTGGTGGTCAAAGTTCATTTCGCGGTCAGCTGGAACCCGGGAAGGTGATTGAGTTTTATGAAAAGGAGATGCCGTTACGTGGTTGGCAGCCCAATGCCGGCGTCATATCCAAAGGGGGCATGCTGACCTACGCCAAAGACAACAGAACCGTCATCATTATGGTCGGCGGCAACAACGACGCTGCCGCTATGACAGTCACTGTCGGCGGAACGGGTCGTTGAATTCTTGGAACGAGGCACACGATCGGGAAAAATCGTTGGCACAAAGGCAGGTGATCATGAAAGGCGACGAAGAAGTACTGAGTGTCCTCAATCAAGTGCTGCGCAAGGAGCTTACCGGAATCAATCAATATTTCATTCAAGCAAAGATGTGCAAGAACTGGGGCTACGAGAGGCTCTATAAACCCATGTGGGGATGATGAGTCCATTGGCGAGATGAAACACGCCGATGAGGTTATCGGAGCGGCTTATCTTTCTCGAAGCAATTCCCAACATGACCGGCTACGACAAGATTTCGGTCGGTTCGAACGTGAAGCAGCAATTGGAAAATGATATGGGCCCGAGATGGCTACCCTTACAATTCTCCGACCAGGGATACGCACCTGCCTGGAAGCCGCCGACGACGCATCGCGAGAACTGTTCGAGCACATCCTGGTGGAAAGCATGTCGATTAGATCGAGGCCCAGCTGCACCAGATCAATGAAATCGGCACGCAAAATCATCTAGCGCAACAGATTAAAAAGATTAGCAGCGCGAGCCCCTGTGCTCGCCTATACGCGCAAGCAGGGCGTTTGGGGCTACCTCAGAGGTTCGCGGTGTGAGACAGAGAGCCCGGGGCTTGTGCCTTAGAGAGGACGCATTGCAAAGAAGTGTGACGGCTCGTGTGCCGTGCCACGCATGGCAGCGGTACGCTGACGCACCAGGCGCACACTCGGTGGGTCAGAAGCTCGCGAATATGACGTTGATTTTCAGGAGGGATCCACACGGTGGGAAGCAGATCGGCCTTAAGTAACTTGGCCAACATCAA
>JAJONK010000248.1 GCA_021323355.1 Deltaproteobacteria bacterium | reverse complement strand
GCGGTCGCCATCGGTTTCGTAGCAAAGCTGGTCCATGATGCCATGGGCATAGAACTAAACAGCTTTCACAAAACCTCGAACAGCTTCTTGTCCGTTAGGAGAGATCTGAATGGTTAAAGCAGCGACCGAGTTTGGTCGCAGTGTCGCCGGAATCCGGGCCCTTCGCCGAACGCTTATGTCACGCGGAAAACGATGTGCCGCAGCCGCAGGTTCCGGTTGCGTTGGGGTTGGCGAATTTAAAGCCGCCTCCATAGAGTCCTGAGACGAAGTCTATAACTGTACCTTGGAGGAAGGGGATACTTTCAGGATCAACGTAAACAGTTAGGCTTTCGCAATCTAAGGTGATGTCGCCTGGTTTAGGTTGTTTCTCAAAATTGAGCTGGTAGGAAAAGCCGGAACAACCTCCATCAGAAACCGAAATTCTCAATGCGTGATCGATATACTCGCTACGAGCAAGCAATGATTTTACTTGCTCAACAGCTTTGGCAGTTAGCTTAAGATCAACCGCGCTTTCCATGCTTTGCCTCATTTTAGCCTCTGAAAACCAGAGTTCAAATCGTAACGACGACCTCGCCTCATGTCAAGCCGGCAACCACTCAGCCAACGAGTGCGTTATCTCTCGAAGAGCGCCTCGACAAAGCGCTCAGCCTCAAATGGCTGTAGATCTTCCACATCTTCGCCTACCCCGATGTAGCGCACCGAAACCCCAAGCTCCTCCTGAATGCTAATGATGACTCCGCCTTTGGCCGTTCCGTCCAGTTTGGTCAAAACAATGCCGTCAATCTCCGTGGCTTCTTTGAAGATTTTCGCCTGCTGGAGACCATTTTGGCCGGTGGTAGCATCGAGCACCAGGAGTGTTTCATGCGGTGCCCCCGGCTGTTCGCGTGCGATCACCCGCCGAATCTTTTTCAATTCCTCCACCAGATGCACCTTGGTATGAAGACGGCCGGCGGTATCGATGAGGAGTACGTCGATACCTCTGCTCTTTGCAGCCTGCACCCCATCGTAGACGACGGCGGACGGATCGGAACCGGCTCGGTGTTTAATCAATTCCGCACCGGCTCGGCGGCCCCAGGCTTCGAGCTGTTCGACGGCCGCCGCGCGAAACGTGTCGCCCGCGACTAGGAGAACCTTCTTGCCGTCGGCCTTGTATTGAGCAGCGAGCTTCCCGATGGTGGTGGTTTTGCCCACGCCATTGACCCCGAGAAACAGCACAACCCAAGGCCGCACAGACAATGCTTCCAGCCGCGGTGCTGCGGCAGAGTCTTGCAGCAGCTTTACCATGGCCTGCTGCAATTGTGATAACATGTCCCGCGCCAGATCCTCGCTGCCGCTAGGGGTCAGCCCTCGCAACGTCTCCATTAACTTCTGCGTTGCTTTAACCCCAACATCAGCAGTGAGCAGATTCTCTTCCATCTCCTCGAGCGATTGCTCATCCCATTCGCGATTCTGAAAGATGGATCCTATTTTTTCGACCCAGGTTTCCCGGCTCTTGGTAAGCCCGTCCTTTAATCGTTGAAAGAAAGAACCTGCCACTTCTGAATCCTTGGGGCGCTTGCGAGGGGAGAGGACAGCAGTCGATGCCGGCGACGGCGGAGTTCGCTGTTAGCTCATCCTTACTGAAACCACTTTAGATACCCCGGGCTCTGCCATGGTAATGCCATAGAGAACCTCGGCGGCTTGCATGGTCTTTTTGTTGTGTGTGATCAGCACAAACTGTGAAAATTCGCTCATTTCTTTAATCAGCTCATTAAAACGATCAACGTTGGCGTCGTCGAGGGGAGCGTCGACTTCGTCAAGGAAGCAAAATGGACTTGGTTTGGTAAGAAAAATCGCAAACAGCAAGCTGACCGCCGTCAACGCTTTCTCACCGCCGGAGAGCAGTGTGATCGATTGCAGTTTTTTCCCGGGCGGTTGAACCACGATGTCCACGCCTGTTTCAAGATAGTCATTTTCATCGGTCAACACCAGCCTGGCCTTGCCGCCGCGGAACATGCGCGGAAAAATCGATTGAAACTTCTCGTTGATCTGTTCGAAGCTCTCCTTGAAACGAACGCGACAGACACGGTTGAGCTTGACAATTGTTTGCTGAAGATCGGCTATCGATTTCTCCAGATCTTCTTTTTGCCGGTTCATGAACTGGAAGCGCGTAGTCAGTTCTTCGTACTCCCCGATAGCCGCCATGTTAACGTCGCCCATACGTTCGATGCGCGCGCGCAGGTCTTCGATTTCGATCATCAGCTCATTTGACGCGGCCGCGTTGCCATCCGGGGCTTCTACCGATCCGAGATCGACGCCGTACTTATCGCGCACGCCATCGGCAAGATGCTGCAGATTGAGCCGCTTCTCGGTAAGTGTCACCTGAAGCCGGTTCTTTTCCTCCTGACACGTTTCCGCGCGAGGTCGCAGCTCTTTTATCAACTCGTCAATTTCCGTCAGCTGTTTCGAGATTTCTCGATATCTCTGGCGCTCGTTCTGCAGTTTTTGCTCTAGCTGCTGCACCGTCGCGCGGCTCGAGGCCACTGTTTCTTCCATTTGCGTAAGCGCATTTTGGATTTCGCCTCTCCGCCGCTGGATATCGGCAATTTGCCCGCGGCGGCTACCAATTTGCTCGCCGGCTTCCTCCTGAAGCTTGATCCGGTTATCAAGATTCACATGAGTATTTTCGCGTTTTTCGCCTAAAGCGGCAGTGCGAATCCGCGACTGTGTCACCGCGGCTTCGACGGACTCCAATGACTTCTTGCGTTCCACGAATCCGGCTTGGATTTCGGCGAGCTTCTCCTCCCGTTCGGTTTTTTCAATCGCCCGTTTTTCGCGAATCGCATTATCTTCTTTGATTTCGTCTATCAGATCTTCCAAGATCGCGTTTAAATCACGTTGCTCTTGAAGCAGCACGTCAATGGTTTGTCTGAGCCGTTGGGAATCTTGTTGAGTCGAACGGTGTTCGTGCTCGTTGCGCACCCGCTCCAATTCCAGACGATGAATTTCACTCCCTAAAAGCGTCTTTTTAGCCTCGGCTTGTTGTAGATTAGTTTTAAGTTCAACGAGCTCCCGCTCTTCGACTTGCATCTCACTTTCAAGCTCAGTAAGCAGAAGCCCAAGCTCTTTCATGCGCCGGCGCTGGCTTAAGAAGCTGCCTTCCAGCGAGTCTTCACTACCTCCGGTGACCACTCCCATGGGGTCGATGACCTCTCCTTCGGGAGTCACCAGAGTGCTGTAATAACCATTGCGATGCCATAAGGCCAAACCGGATCTCAGATCCTGCACGACAACGACATCCGATAGGAGATATTCGGCGACATCTCGATAACCTTCTTTGACCGAGATTAATTCCAGCAATGGGGCGACCACCTCCGCCTCCCCCACTGGTAGCGGACGATCACACTTGCGCGTCATCTGGACGGGAATAAAGCTGCCTCTCCCGGAGGCCTTTTCCTTTAGGAATTCAATTGCCTCAATGCCTTCGTCATGACCTTTAACAATCATGTACTGCAGCCGGTCTCCCAAAACCGCAGTCAACGCTTTTTCGTAGATAACGGGAGCCTCAATCACCTCGGTCACCAAACCGTAGACGCCCTCGGCAGCGGCTTCCTCTTGCCGCTTTAACATGATGGCCCGGACGCCTTCTTGGTAACCTTCATAGTTCTTTTGTAAATCCTCGAGAGATAATAACCGGGAGCGGCTTTCTTGAATCCGTTCCTTGAGAGCTTCGATCGTTTTTTCCTGCTCGTCTTTGCTCCGGGTTAGGCTTTGGAGCAGGGCGACGACTTGCGTATACTCAAGGTTCCGCTCTCCGGATTGTTCCAGAGACGCCTCTAGGGCGCGTTCGGCTTCATTTCTTTTGCTTTCGATTAGCTCCAAAGAGGTGGCCGCGGCCGAGTGCTCCTTCCGGCTTCGCTCCAGAGCGCGGTCGGTTTCAGCGCGCCGCCGTTCCTTAGCAGTCAGATCATTCTTCAGATAAACAAGGTGATTGGCGATTTCGATGAGCGCCGCTTTTTCGCTCTCAAGGCCAGACTGCAGAGCCTGGATCTCGGCCTGGAGTTTTTCCAGCTCGGCTTCGTTTTCGCGCAGAAAACTCTCCTCAAACAGCGACAACTGAATGAAGCTTTCTTTGGCTTTGTTGAGTTCTTCGATCTCCCGGGCGAGCGTTGTGAGCTTGTCATCGAGCTGCGCTAATGCGCTCAGGGTTTCGGCTTCATTCTCGTTCAGTTGCGACAAATCCTTTTTGAAGAAGTCGATGCGCTGCTCTTCCGATTGAAGCTGCATCTTTGCCTGGTAAACATTTTCCTGTTGTAAACTGATTTCTTTCTCCAGCTCCATCAGTGAAAAGCGGACCGCTTCGCTCTCGGATTCTTTGCCGTGCAAACTGTTCAAATATTCAGCCAGGCGATTCTCCGCATCAGCGAGATAGCCTTGCTGGGTGGCGATCTCCTGGTTCAGAGACTGCCGATGCAGGCTTGCGCATAGCAGATCCTTTTCTCGAAGCTCCGCTTTAAGGGCCTTGTAGCGCTCTGCTTTTCTTGCCTGTAACTCCATGGTGCGGATCTGTCGTTCAATCTCCCGAACGATGTCAGTAACTCGAAACAGGTTTTGTTGCGTGCGCTCGAGTTTCCGCTCGGCTACTAGCTTGCGGCTTTTGTATTTACTAGTGCCGGCTGCCTCTTCGATCAGAACTCTACGCTCTTCGGGTTTTGAATTGACCAGTTCATCGACTCGCCCTTGCTCGACGATTGAATATGCCTTGCTGCCGACCCCCGTGCCTAGGAAGAGTTCGATAACGTCTTTAAGGCGGCATGGGGTCTTGTTGATTGCGTATTCAGATTCCCCGGAGCGGAAGAGACGCCGGGTCACCATAATTTCGCTGAAGCTGCTGTATTCAACGGGGCCGCGCGCATCTTCATTGTCGAAGGTCAGCGA
>JAJONK010000247.1 GCA_021323355.1 Deltaproteobacteria bacterium | reverse complement strand
ATTGCTTTGCCCTTGTAGAACTCCTCGACCGAGGCAGCAACAGCCGAGGTGACCAGCGATGACGAGATAAAGATAGCAAGCAAAAGTCCACAGAGTGCTTTGGTCATGAGTTACCTCCGGGTGATTTGTCTATTCTGGCCGGAGGCTAAGTTGCCCGCGGGGGTCATGTCAAGCAGTTTTAGAGTGGAATTAACGGCGTAATGAAATCCAGATCACCCCGAAGCCGTCAGAATTGAATTGATCGACGCATCAATTCGGTTGGAAGATTGGCTTGATGGAGAATTCAATCCAATCCTGCGATTTGCCGCGGGGTTACTTGATCACCCTGTCCGCCCGCGCCAGCACTTTCTGCGGAATCGTCAGGCCGATCTGCTTCGCGGTCTTTAGATTGATCTCCAGCTCGAACTTCGTCGGCTGCTCCACCGGTAAATCGGCGGGCTTGGCTCCCTTCAGGATTCTGTCCACGTAATATGCGACGCGCCGGTCGCTGTCCGCGAAGTCCACTCCATAATACATGAGCCCGCCGGCATCTACAGCTTCTCTGTTGCTGTACACTGATGGTAACCGGCTCTTTGACGCAAGGCTCACAATTCGTTTTCGGTTATCCCGCATTAACGCGCCGCGGGGCACGTAGAGTCCATCCGGGCGCTGCTTGCCCATTGCAGCGAAAAACTTATCAAAATCGTCCGCGTCTCGTAGCCCCCAAGCCTCAATGGTCAACCGCAGCGCACGCGCCGCGCCCGGGAGAACCTCTTTCACCTCGTGTACCATGTCCCGATTGGCCGGATCGTAGAGAACCGCGACCCGGGCAAGTTTGGGAACGGCTTCTTTAAGCAGCTCCAGCCGTTTTCCGCCTAGTTCTCTAGAAAGGTTTGTAATGCCGGTGACGTTGCCGCCGGGACGGGCAAGGCTTTCAACCAGGCCCAACTCGACAGGATCGGCCCCAAGATCCACCATAACGATGGGAATCGTCTTGGTCGCATTCTTGGCCGCCCGGACCGTGTCGTCCCCTCCTGCCACCACGATGATATCGACCTTGAGACGCACCAGCTCGGCGGTAAGCGCAGGGGCCCGATCGAGCTTCCCCTCCGCATATCGGTACTCGATAGCGATGTTCTGTCCTTCTATGTAGCCACGCTCGCGCAGAGCCAGCCGAATTGCCTCGGAACGGGCGGACTCACCAACTGGGTCTTGCGACGAAAGATACCCTATCAGCGGGACCTTTTTCGGCTGCTGTGCCTCAACCGTCACTCCAACAGCAAGCAGCATCATTGCAACCAGGATTGATCGCGCCGAAGCTTTCTTCATTGCGCACCTCGTTTCGAGCGTTATTTATCACGCCGAACGAAGGGATTTGTCAAATAAGAAGTTCGCGGACCCGTAGGATTGAACTGAACGACGCTTCAGTTCGATTGCCCGATTGGATGATGGAGAATTCAATCCAATCGGAGGGCTAATGCTTTCGGTGAGAGGCGTGTTGCGTAGCGTCCATCTCAACTCGAAGGTTAAGCCAATTCCGCACGCTTTTGTTATCCTGGCGAACGATGCACCGAACTTCAATTAGCTGCTCGCAACCCTAATGTATGTTGACAAAGGAGATTAGCATAATCTAAGCTTATCCCGTCTTCGTAAACTGTGTGATGTCGCAAGTTGCATAACGGATTGATATGAGCGACGGCGCCGCGGCTTTTCACCGCAGAACTCACTCCGGGCGACTAAATTCTTCAGCGACTGCTCGATTCGTCCACTCCCAGACGGCTCCGCTCCAACGAGGGTATCACGGTCCCATCTTCTGGTGACAGTATAGTTGTTTGGTATTAGGAGGAACGCCATGTCTGCGACCCAAGAGACGAGTCTCAGCAATGCGCAGCAGCTCACTACGACCAGGGAGTCTGACGATGCCTTACGTGAAAGCAAATTACGGCTCCAGCTGGCGGTCGAATCGGCAAATATTGGCATATACGAAATGAACCTCAAGAATGGTGAGCTATCGTGCGATGAAAGGGTACGGGCACACTGGGGACTTTCAGCCGGCGCGGCGGTTGATTACAACACTTTCCTAAAAGCTGTCCATCCTGATGATCGCGAGGGTACACAAGGCGCCATTGACCGCGCGTTAGATCCCAATGGGGACGGACGCTGCCGCGTCGAATTTCGCGTTATCGGCATTCACGACGAAATCGAGCGGTGGATTGTCGGGACTGGGCAGGTCTTCTTCGACAATGGCCAGGCGGAGCGGCTGGTCGGCACAACGTTTGACATCACGGCTCGTAAACACGCAGAGCAACGGCTACGTGAGAGCGAAGAGCGATTCCGCACGCTGGCCGACAGTTCACCTGTTCCGATCTGGGTGACTGACGCTGCTGGTGGTATCGAGTTTCTCAATGCCGCCTATTGTGAGTTCTTTGGTGTCACGATCGAGGATGTGCGGGGACCGAAATGGGCGACGCTGCTTCATCCTGATGACGCCTCTCGATATGTCGATGCCTATTATGAAGCACTGCGCAAGCGCAAACCTTTTCATGCAGAGGCGCAAGTCAGGGGCAGAGACGGCCAGTGGCGTTGGGTGGATACATACGGGACTCCGCGGTTCTCTGAAGATCGAGAATTTCTCGGTCATGTAGGCAGTTGTCATGATGTAACCGACATGAAAAACGCGCAGCAAGCACTGCGTGAAAGCGAGGAACAGTTCCGCGCATCGTTTGAAATCTCCACGGTTGGGATGGCTCAGGGCGATCCAATTACGGGTCGTTTGCTTCGGGTAAATAGGCGTTATCGCGAAATGACAGGTTACAGTGAGGCAGAGTTGCTGCAACTCTGCATACGGGACATTACGCATCCCGAAGATCGAACGGCCGACTTTGAACAATTCCAGCGTCTAGGGCGAGGCGAGGTATCGGAATATTGGGCCGAAAAGCGCTACTTGCGAAAAGACGGAAAAGTTATTTGGGTTGAGGCGACCGCGAACCTCGTGCGCGACGCGAGCGGTAAACCGACCCGCACCGTGGCAGTGATTATCGACATTACGGCTCGCAAGCAAGCCGAAGCGGCCTTGCGTGAAAGCGAGGCTCAATTCCGCACCAGCTTCGAATTGGCTGCAGTTGGGCAGGCACAAGTGAATCCGGCGACAGGCCTATTTGAGAGGGTAAATAAAAGATTCTGTGAAATCGTAGGCTACAGCGAAGAAGAACTCTTAAACATGGCGCCGGCGGATACCACGCATCCCCAGGATCGACAGGCATACTTAGAGACTTATCCGCGGTTCTTGCGCGGTGAAATCGAAGAATACGTAACCGAAAAGCGCGATCTCCGAAAGGATCAAACGGTTGCATGGGTCAGTATTGCTGCAAAACTAATTCGCGATTCAGATGGCAGGCCACTGCGGACCATAGGCGTACTTCAGGATATCACGGAACGTAAGCGAGCCGAGGAGGAGCTCACAAAAGCGAACCGGCGCAAGGATGAATTTATCGCAACCCTGGCGCATGAACTAAGAAATCCGCTTGCACCAATTCGCAACGCCGTGGAAATACTCGGCCTATGTCAACCATCAGATGCCGACTTCGAGTGGAGTCGCAACGTGATCAATCAACAGGTGAAGCATTTGGCGTCACTCGTCGATGATCTGATCGACGTCAGCCGCATAACTCGAAATAGACTGGTGATCAAAAAAGAGCGCGTCTCTCTCACCGACGTGATTAACGGCGCTCTGGATGCGGCGCGACTTTTGATCGAGCAGCGCGGACTTCAGCTGACTGTTTCGTTGCCCATAGAACCAGTCTACCTGAAGGCAGACCCGGTACGGCTCACTCAGATATTTATGAATCTTATCAATAACGCTGCTAAGTATACTCATGGGGGTGGGCAAATCTGGGTTAATGCTGAGCGAAAAAATGGCAACGTGACCGTGCGGGTTGCAGATAATGGCATCGGCATTTCCAAGGACGATTTGTCTTGCTTATTTGAAATGTTCTTTCAAGTCGATCGTTCCTTCTCCCAGGCGCATGGCGGTCTTGGCATTGGCCTCACTCTGGTCAAGCGATTGGTAGAAATGCACGGTGGAACTGTGGAGGCGAAAAGTGCAGGTATTAATCAAGGAAGCGAATTTCTGGTTTCTCTGCCGATGCTGGTCAGTTCGTCCGCGGTATCAATGAACAAAGATGCTGCCGAGCAGAAATACGAAACGCGCAGGCGAATCCTTGTGGTAGATGATTATCCAGACGCGGCAGAAAGCCTGGCTCGGCGCCTAAAGCACTTAGGGAACGAGGTCGAAACGGCCCTTGATGGCTTCGAAGGAATCAAGCAGGCGGAAAAATTTCGTCCTGACATCGTGCTGCTCGATCTCGGAATGCCGAAGCTCAATGGCTATAAAGCGGCCCAGCAGATACGGGAACAGCCTTGGGGGAAGGGTATGGTGCTTATCGCAATTACCGGTTGGGGGCAAGAAGAGGATCGTCAGCGTACGCGCGAGGCTGGATTCGATGCCCACTTGGTCAAACCAATGGACTATACCAAGCTGGGCGAATTGCTCGAACAATTTGCAAGTGCGAGCAGCTAGGACATTCCTAAGACACTCCGTTTAAGATTCCATCATCAATTTGTTGAAAGACGCTTCACTTCCATATGCTTCTCCGACGGCGAGCTGACTTGAGTTCAGGGTGGTTAGTGGCTTCAACGAAGAAAATCAAGTTTGCGAGCTTGGGGCTTCGCGTCGGCAATGGAAGCTAGCGGTCGCTCTGATATGCACTCGTTACAGCCTACGCTCTAAACGCGATCCAACCGCCTAGCATGAAAATCTGAAAGAACCGTTGGACACGGTGAAATCCGGCTTCCGCTAACAATTGCTCGATCCGAGTACCAGATACAAAATGAATGCCCTGCATCCGTTCTTTCATCCCACTTTCCACTTGCTCCCATTTAAGACCGGCTAGATTCTGCTGGTGCTTCCATGCGGCTAGCAATAGCTGAGATTCTGGCGTAGTTAAATCACCATACGCATCCATCAGGACTAAGGGTGCACCCGGGTTAAGATGTGAGGCGATAGCACGAAGAAGTTTTAACTTCGCCCCGTCGTCGGCAACAAAGTGCATAACCATCCCCAAGGTTGCCCCGTCATAGAGTGTACCGGTCGGCAGATCATCTACATATCCTTTAAAGAAAGAAGCTCGCTCGCTTAGTCCTGCGGCTTCAATTTTTTCTTTAGCAAGGTCCAGCATGGGCTGTGCCGGATCAACTCCAAGAAAACGCCAATCCGGGTTTGTTTTGCCAAATTCCAGGATTTCCGCTCCCGTACCGGCACCAACGATTAGGAGTTGGCCGTCGGATCGCACAAGCCCTCGCAGCATGGCATTCATTGTTGGGTGAATAGTTTCGTAAAACGGAAACGTATTGCGTATCCGCTGATCATACCCTGTGGCACCCTTGGCATATTTTTCTTCCTGAAAGTCCATTTGCCTTGATCCTTTTTGGCCTCAAATCATTCTAGCAGCTGTCTCTATGATAGAAGGGGGTTGTTACGGGCGGACAGATATCACAGAAGGAAGGTCTTTCAAAACTTTTGTCGGCTTAGGACTGAACTGACCGACACTTCAGCTCAAATCAGTGGAAGACAGCTTTGAAGTAGAATCCTGCGCCCTTACTGGGCTGACGGGATAGCGTGGACAAGTGGAATGGAAGCGTAATTATATCCTTAACGATGTTACGACGGCCCCGAACGATTTCATGCGCCGGATACACCGACGGATGCCGCTCATTCTCCACCGGGAGGACCAAGATCAATGGCTTGACTGCACCGCGAATGTTTTCCACAGGGTTCAATTCTTGTAAAAGCGTTTCCCGCTGATATCATGGCCGCGCACGAATTTTCCCGGCGGGGTGAATAACCCGACGCGCCGGATGTAGCGCGCCGTTGGAAGGTTGACGCCATGATGAAGAATCATTCAGGCGTTGAAATTGAGCTCACGAGTAAGATCGGCGAAAAATTAGCTGGAGTTAGCCGCGT
>JAJONK010000246.1 GCA_021323355.1 Deltaproteobacteria bacterium | reverse complement strand
GGCCTATACACCAGGTTTTGGCTGGCAGCTTGGGCCTTACAGGTTGCGCGCAATGGGTCATTTTCAGTTTAGCGAGGACGGCGGTCCGGCGATTGGACGAGCCACTACGCCCGGTAAAAAAAGAGCCAATAGCTGGCTGATCGGTCACGATCTCTTCGTTTGGAGTCCCAAGGGCTTCTTGACTGGTTCTGCGAATACCGCCGGCTCGGTCCTTTTGGGAACACATTTCGAAAGAGTCAATATGTCTTGTGATGGATGCCCGGCCAACATCAATGCAGGCCAATACCACCGCAATCATGTAATACTACGTGAGTGGGATCTCTGGTATTTCATTGCGCCGCGAATGAGCATCGGCGCAAGCTGGTTGTGGTACGATGCTAAGAACCTGACGACCGCTGTACAGGAGAACCTCGACATTCGGAGCAATGGTGTAGCCGGACGAGGCGGCGAGTGGTGGGATATGTTTCTTAACTGGAGATACACGTTCTAATTTCTAACTTTGCCAAGCGGGGCAGACCAAAGCTCCCCGGCTTAATGCCCCGCTTTTCGGCGAGACGACCACTGATCAACGAGCGGCCAAAGGAATGCCTCCCAAGTAACTGCTCGTGTGGCTTGTCTCAATGCTTGGAGCGGCTGTGCCTCCAGCCGCTCCAAGCAGCTAACCTGCTGAAGTCACTCCCAGCCCTGGCGATTAACGGTTTGCTCTGCTTTCATCCGGTACGTGTAAACATCAAGTTCTAGTAGGCCTGCACGCGCGAACACCGAGAATCGGGTGTGTGGCATTTCCGCTCATGACGCTTGGCGACGGTTTGCGTACGAGGCCGTGCCCCAACATTCGGAAAAATCCATAAGAATTCTATCCTACGACATGTCTTGGCAGTCAAAAGTGAAAACTAGCTAGCTAGTTCTCACTGAAGACATGCGCAAACCGATATCGCAGCAGATGAGTTTTGGTGTGCCAGAAACTTCGCTGGGGGTTGAGCTACGAAGAAGTAGAGCGGGAAGTCAGAGAGAGACTGCCATGGCGGTATTTCTGCCATCTTTCGTTGAGGGATCCCGTCCGGATGCAACAACCTTGATCAAGCTCAATCAAGATTTTGAGAGGATCGAGTCAGCAGCCGCAACCGGCAGTTGGTTAAGCAAATTGTTGAAGTTTCGTTCTACGACGCTCAAGCCCGATCCATTCGCAAAGGGAAACTCAACAAGCCGGTGGCTCGGAGTTCTGTTAGGATTGGAGTCATCGTGCTCATAAGTTGGCGGATTTCTTTAGCGCTCAGATGAGAGGCGCTTAGTAAAGAGTCTGGAGTTATTTGTTCGCTTTACTGAAGATCGAACGACCATCTATGGCTAGCCAAGCGGAGTGCTGGAGCCGCGATTCAAACTGTTGAAAGTTACTTGCTAACCCCGCTAGTCCAGCAACGCACGGTTTCATTGCCGCCGGCGCTCACGATCAGCGCGCAGGTACTCTTGGGAATACTGGCTGGCGGCATGGGTGTCATAGTAGCAACGCCGCTTACGGCGGCGCTGTTGGTATTTATCAGAAGGCTGTACATCGAGGATGTCCTCGGAGACGAGGAAGCATAATCCGTGCATGTGCACCCTCACAAACCGAATGCTTATTAGCTGTACGCGTTTAAGCCTCAGCCACTCGCACAAGCGGAATTGACCAATTTATCGACTTATCCTTTGTACCACCCCTTCTGGTGCATCACCCTTCTGGTATTTGCTGCTTCGAGTGATTCACAGGCAGCGCCTTTACTTGCAGACGGAGTCCTCGCGGACGCTGCCCATGCAGATGCTCAAGAATGTTATAAATGCGGTTAAATTGTGTACTGAAATCTTTCACCAATAGAGAATGACAAAATGGAATAAGCATTCAACGTAGCTGGCCAGCTCTGCTGAAGAGTTGGTTCACCGGAAATAAATGTGAACGCAAAGAGACGACGATAGCAGATGTTGCGAGTGCATATCGCGCGCGCAGGATAGTCTTCATGTCCAGGGGCAAGTTGCTCGGGCCATCTATCGTGCAGCGAGCGCGAAAGCATCGTCACGAGATCTACTGCAGTCGCACTGGCGATAATTCTCTGCTGCGTCAGAATGCTGACCCTTATAGGCTCACTATAGCGCGACGTCCCGAATTAGGACGGTGCCGCCTCTCCATTCTCACAAGATGAGACACCTATACAGAAACGGCGGGGTAGCGATGCACGATAGAGCAAAAGCCTTTGAAGAAATTTCCCTCACGAGTTTCCGGATAAAGTTTGACGAATTTTTACTCACATCTCCTCTTCAATTCCCTTCAGTAAGTGATTCGTGAGAACGGGTATGGTTATTGCTCGGCAACTAGTGATCACTATCTAACATGACAAAGGGAGCGAGACGACAATGCAGTCCTTAGAGAAATTTTTCAAATCCGCAGTACTGGTGTTAGGCGCCTTACTTGTTTTTGGCTGCGCTCAGAGGGTGGCGCTGCGAAATGCGCCCGACGTCCCAGCGGCCGTCGGTGAGGTTAAAATTACCCGCGATCATAATAGAAATTCAATCACCGATCTGGAGATCCAACACTTGGCTCCTTCTGAGAACCTGAAGCCTCCCAAGAAGTTCTATGTGGTCTGGTCCCAAGCACCGGACGGCAAGAATATCAATCTCGGACAACTCACTGTCGGTTCCGACCGACGAGGGACATTAAAAAGTCCGACTCCCATGCAGGTCTTTCGGATTATCGTGACCGCGGAAGATGTTTCAACTGCAGCCTATCCAAGTTCTCAGATTGTCTTCTCGTCGGACTACGTCAGGACCGGAGGTTGAGCATGTCGCCGCACGGCATGCTCAGCTAAAATTAGGCATGCGATCACCGATTTTTTAGCTCAAAACCGGTACACAGCAGCAAGGCCCGTCGGCGTGGGCATACGCTCCGCGGGGACGATTACTATTTTGCCGCCCTTGCTTAGCACCAATTCTCCCAAATCATCAAGGAGATCATCGGTTTCTGGATGAGGAAGATCACCAAAGGTGATCCGTCCCGACGCCCGGTCGATCTTTCCGGCTACGTGACGCTCAGCTTCGATCAGTAGTGTAGCAACCCGTCCAGCCACTGCGGCTTCAGCGATGAGGTGAATTTCATCGGCGCCAAGTTCCTTCGATTTTGCCAGACCGAACTCTTCGATCAGACTAGCGAGCCGGGCAAGATACTGGGGCTCGATCACTCGCCACGCGCGGTCACGGAGCGCTTCGATAGGCACAGCATCAGGATGAACATCGATTCCTTCCGAGAGCAGAAAAGGGTTCTGGCTCACGTGACGAAATACGCTGTGATGTTCCGGCAACGCTGCCAGGATCAGCGGTAGGCCCGAGGACTTGGAATGATGCTCCAGAACCGCACGGTCGACAGCCCGGAAGAAACGCTCTGCATCAAGATCCACCTCGTCCTTCTTTGCACCATGTCCATGGTGCATCGCCGGTCCTGCGGCACCCATACCGTAGGAAGCCACCGTGAGGTGTGGCTCTGTTAACTCTTCTCCCAGCGCATCACTGATGGTGCGCGGCACCCCAGGCGCCGGCTCAATCTCGTCGAGAGCGTCGCGATTGCCTTCGAACAGCTTCAGCTCGCGCCGGTTCAAGCCAAGAACTTGATAGCGATCCGCCGACTGAACGATGCGAATCAGCGGCTTGATATGGAAACTATCAGCCACCACCACAAATTCGGGGACTAGGCGCTGGAGCCGGTAAACACGGAATAGCCCGGGTGCGCCCAACACCGCCAAGCCATCGAGCGTGTGATTCCAAAATTCCTGGTCGTCGGCAAGAGCCTGAAAGAGCTCCAACAACGGCGTGACTTCTCTCGTCGTATACTTCTGTCGCAGCGACTGCTCCAGTGATTTCGTCAGGTTACGAAAACGAATCGGATCCTGCTGATTTTCCGGGTAGCGCCTATGCGTCGGCTGATAGAGCGAAACGCATGGAGGCTCGGGAGAGTTCAGCAATCCCGCCGCATAATCGTTGAGTAGTGAGTGCATGATATTCTCCTACCTACTATTTTTTTAGCAGCAATCTAGTCGCCAACAGGAAGTGCTCTTCCTTGATCAGGTCCCGTGACCTGCCGCGTATTCAAAGCAGCGGCACCACGATCAGGCCGCTCGGCGCGCCACAATCGCTCCCGACGGCCCATCATCGAACGACTGTTGAAGGCAAATTCGATACCAGCGCCGGAACGCTGTGACCACGCGACGCGATTGTAATAAATCGCATCACTATGCGCCGGCAAATAGCTCGTCGTGCACATTTTGACAATGGTTTCTCAGTATTGAATAGGTCAGGTAAGCACATGCTCTGCGGTGCCTCAAGCTGCTTTCTGATGAACGCCAGCAACTAAGCTACTGCTATCTCGATCAACTCGCAGGAGCCGGTATAATCCGGATGAGAACATCGCGGCAGCTTCACAGATCGCAAGCAATTGAAGATCGCCCTTGGAGTTGACCTGTTGTGATCCTAAAGAGTACTACGAGCGCTATTTCGAAAGTGCCGCTCGGTTCGGCAAGTTGATAGCAAGCCGTGTAAAAACGGTTGATCTGTATGTGAGCTGTCGAAATCGACCAGGTGAGGAGTCGTCGATATGCTTCTAAACTGCAGACACAATTTTGATCTAGCAACTAGCCACACTCGAAGGTTGGTGACGCGTCATGAAACAGACGGAGGCTAAATCACTTGTCTCGCGGCCAGCTCTGCAAAATTTTTTTTGCGGCGTAATAGCCGGGTAGGCCTGAGATTCCGCCGCCGGGGTGCGTCCCGGAGCCGCACAAGTAAAGATTGTCGATCGGCGTGCTGTATCCCGCCCAGCCCGGGATTGGGCGCATAAAAAAGATCTGATCGAGGGCGAGTTCGGCGTGGTCAAGGTGACCGCCAGTGACGCCGAATGTTTGTTCTAAATCCAGGGGCGTTAGAACC
>JAJONK010000245.1 GCA_021323355.1 Deltaproteobacteria bacterium | reverse complement strand
AGAGTTTCATCCGACGAAGTATAACTTTTTCAACGCCGCCGTGGCGATGAACGAATATTCCCAGCCGCCGGATTATTCCCCCGGTCCGGTGTGGGCGATTTTTGACGCCGACGCGGTCAATCGTAACGGTTGGAATGTGGCGCCGCCGTACGTCGATCCCGACGGGTATTTCTTCAGTGCGACCACGCTTGCGGATTTGGCCGCAGCGATAAAGAACGAGTATCAGGCCAAGCCGATGATTGGCGCAACCTTGGAAGCGACGGTGGCCCGGTACAACTCGTTTGTCGATGCCGGAGAAGATAAAGATTTCGGCAAGCCGACGCCCAAATTCAAGATTCAGACGCCGCCGTTTTACGCCGCCTGGGGAACTCCGCTGGTTCACGACACCCGCACCGGCTTACGCATCAATGCGAAATGCCAGGTGATTGACCTAAACGGACAGCTGATCCCGGGACTCTATTGCGCCGGCGAGTCGGCAGGCGGTTTTAATCAGCACGGCATGGGGCGCTGCGCGACTCAGGGTTTCATCGCCGGTAGGAGTGCAGCGGTGGAGAAGGCCTAAGAGAGATCATTCGGCGTTACAGAGAACCAGCATAAATACACTGACGTGATTGGCAGGGTACTTTAGTGTGATGCCGAAGTGATCATTTTGTTGCACATACTAAAAGCTTTACGCCGCCAAGTGGTTTAGTGGTGGGCAGTTCGAGTTCAAAAAAGAAGGAGGTTTCCGCCAAGGTCGCCCCCCTTCCTTTTTCGAACGCGATCCCGAAAGACTTGCAGCTAGCTTGGCCGCTAAGCAGCTTGCCGAAACGTGCTTAACTGCCGGGCGATAAAATCCTTGACCATCTCGGCGGCTCGATCGGTCTGCGGTCCAGGTTCGGCGACCCACCTGTGTTCGCAGCCTGCGAAGATTTCCAGTTCACAGTCACCCCCGGCGGCGCGGTAGGATGCGGCGAACTTTTCCTGAGCCGATGGCAGCACATTGTCGTCCAATTCACCCTGCATAATCAGCAGCGGCCGCAAGGTCACCGCCTCGCCGTGATCAAGAATTTCCTGTGGATTGCCTTCGTGGATGGTTTCCCATGGATTGAAATAATTTTTAGTGTATCGCACCATCTCCTCGCGACCCATTTTCTCGGCGTGGTTAAACCGAGCAAAAGGATCACTTACCGGCGATCGTGTCGCCAAGTAGGCCAACGTGGCGTCGATATCTGCGGCTTCCGCCAATGAATGCGCGCTGTAGCGCGGATCATGCGGGCGCATGGCGCAAAGTTCCATTACATGGCCACCGCTGGAGCTGCCGAGCGCGCCGACCGTCTTCGGATCGCCGTTCCACTTGGCTGCGTTCGCTTTCAGCCAGCGCACCCCATAGTTGGCGTCTTGCACGGAAGCCGGATATGGCGCTTCTGGCGCAACCGTCAGATCGATGGCGACGACGAGAAGGCCGCTGGCCGCGAGTTTCTCGTCCATCGGAGCATTGGCTGTGCGGTCCTGGTTGTTCCACGCGCCGCCATGCACATCTAACAATGCCGGAAACGGCCCATCGCCTTGCGGCTGATAGATTCTTGCCATTAAGGTTCGCGCCGGAGCGCGACGAAATTCCACTTCCGAAATCTTTACTTCAAAATTATCCGCGGGATTGTAGGCAATGCTCATGGTATCACCCTCCTGTGATGTTCAACGGACAAAATTAAAACGTAAATCGTTAAGGTACCAAGCCTCCACTGCTTCACACTCTCCCGGATGAGACGCGGGTTAGGTTCAAAGCATCGATGAAGTTATCAATTGAGTATGGTTCCGGCGCACCCTTAGGCGCGCGCCACACTGCCTGCGAGTAACCATTCCGAAACAGAAACTCAAAAACTAGTCGTGCGCTGCTTCAGCGTTGCCTCGAATCCATTCTTTGATGCCGGTTTCTTCGTCGTCTTTGTGTGCGTGATGTGTTTTGGCGTGGAGCCATCCCAACTCGATGACTTCGTCGATAGATCCGGAGATGGCAACCGTGCAGCCCTGATCGCTGGGAAATTTTCTGCAATCGACTCGGTATCGATCGGCCATGGGATCTCCTTTCGCCACAGGATTGTTTTGTCTGCTTCTGCCATATTACCGGTTGTAGGGAATTGCAACCGGAATTTCGATGTGAGACGGATACAAGTTGCCCGATCGGCCCTGCCAGGAAAATGGTCACTACTGTTCGGGAGCGGGAATATATGATTTGATCAGATCATGGCGAGATCTAAGCTTGGAGGAATGGTAATGAGGATAAAATCTCTATTGGCCGGATTGTTGGCGGTTTGTATCGTTCTCATCTTCAGCGCATCTGCGCCGGCGCAATCTTCGAAGCTGTCGCAGTTAAAATTGGCCGTTTCTACTGCGACTCCGCATAACACCCCGCTATGGGTCGCAAGGGACAAGAAAATATTTGAAAAGTACGGGCTCGATGTCCAAATGTTATTTGTCATGGGCGGATCGCTCGTTAGCCAGATGTTGGCGGCCGGTGAAATCCAGGTGGCGGCAAATGCGCCCGCCGCTCTGGTGAGTCTAATTGCCGGGGGCGCCGACATCGCCATGTTTCTGGGAATCAGCAACACGTCACCTTTTACTTTGATTAGCCAGCCTGCAATCAAGAACGCGGCAGATCTTAAGGGGAAGCGCCTCGGCACGGCACGATTCGGCGGCTCCTCCCATATTTCAGCTTTGATCGCTTTGGACCACCTGGACCTGGATCCAAAGCGGGACAGGATCATACTGATGCAAACCGGCCTGGACCCAGAACGGATGGCGGCGCTGGAGCAAAGGGGCCTCGATGCCGCGATGCTGCAGCGGCTTGCTACAAAAACGATGATCAGCAAGGGCTATACCCAATTGTTAAATCTCAATGAGGCGAAGATTCCGTACCAGAATACGGTGCTGGCCTCACGCAGAGATCAGATGGCGGCAAATCCGAAACTCTATGACAGCTTCATTCGCGCCGTAGTCGAAGGCTACGCTTACGTGTTTAACAAAGAAAACAAGCAATCGGTTAAAGAAGTTCTGGCGAAAAATCTTAGATTGCCCAATCCGGACGCGGCCGAAGATTTCTACGCAGAGGCCCTTGAGGAACTCGATCGCAAACCTTATCCGACGGTCGAAGGAACCCAAACTGTGATCAAATACGTTGCGGAGCAAAATCCGAAAGTGGCCTCAGTCAAAGCTGAGCGGATCGTCGATTCCAGCTGGCTAAAAAAACTCGACGACGAAGGATTCTTCAATAAGGTGTATAAGAGCAAATAGGGCAGCAGCATGAACATCGCAGATGAGGGAAGTGCCCGCCGAGACGCGTTCATCGGCCGCTCCCGGGATTAGCCGCGGAGTTACTGTCAGGTATGCTACGCGTCACGAAGTCAGCCATTGCGCGGCCGATACAGTCGTAAAGCTTCACGGCGAGCTGGCGGCGCTTCTTATCCTCTTTGACCCTCAGATCGAGCAAGCCGCTCTCGGCCCAATACCGCATAATGCCCCGGCGGCGGAACAGCGGGACTTCGTGGGCGTCCGCCACTTGGCGCATCGCAATGAGATAGGGTTCGAAGTGAATCATCGCCTCGGTCTCACGCGAGAACTGCATATTCATCAACACTACCTCGGCGCCGGCGGCGCGCAGTTCGTCGATTCCGGTCCGCACCGTCTCGCGGAATGCGTCGACGTCGGATCCACGAACTGCCTCCATCGTGCCGGTCTCCCAGATCACAAGGTTGGGTTTCAGGGGTAGAATATCGCGGTCCAGGCGCTCTAGCACCTGCTTTGCCGTTTGTCGCGCGGCGGCGCGGTTGACGACCTTGATGCGCGCAGATGGAAACCTATCGGTAAGCACCGAACCCAGGCGCGCGGGCCAGGCGAGAGCGGTCGCCCCGGCCGCAAGTCCGAGAGTTGAGGACCCGCCAAGCGCGACAATAACCACCTCCCGCCCGGTGGCGAGCGCTTTGGCCGTCTTTGCCAGCGGCGGCTCAAATTCGTAGAAACGCTCGGGCATAGGGCACTCGTGCGCCTGGTCGGACGAACCGACCGGTGCGGGTACAAACCCGATGCCAGCCGCGGTAATCAAGATAAAAAGTTGTCGGACAAAGGCACCAGCTGTCATCGTCTCGCTCCTCTTCCCGCCATCGATGCACCAACGGGACCGCCTGATGTGCGCTGTGCGGCATCGAACCACTCCATGAACATACCGACGCCGATCATGATCGAGATGCCGGCCGCGGATACCGCAAACTGCATGAGAATACCGCCGAAGAATTCGTTGAGCACCAGTTGCCCGAGCACTGAGAGCAGGATGCCAAGGCAGAAGATGTGCAGGGAGTTGCGCCCGCTGATAACCAAAGGCCGCGCGGCGCGACTAGCCAAAAACCACGCCTGCGGATGGATCACGCGTGAGACGAGAAGCGCGAGGGCGAGTACATTGGCGAAACGGAGGGATCCCAGATCTCCCTTGCTCAAGAACGGCCACAAAAGCTCGCCGCTAGCGGAAACCGGAATCGGATCGTAAAATTCGTGCAGCGTCCAGCTAAACCGGATTAGGAATCCGGTGAGCGAGAGGCCCGCCGCGAGGTAGAACAACCAGCGACGGTTGAGCCAGGAAAGTCCACCGTGGCTGGCGCGCCAGCCGAACCAGGCCCCCAAGAAAAACAGCGCTTGCCACGCGAACGGGTTAAAAAACCAATATTGGTCCGGCCCGGGATACGCCGGTAGCGCAATCCGTTTATCGATCTGAACCGCGAGCCAAATCGCCATGGAGGCGAAAAGCACTACGCCGGGCCAAGATCGATACCCGGCCACCACGAGCGGGAGGATCGCCAACAGCACGATGTAGAGTGGCAGGATGTCCATGAACGCCGGCTGGAACTGTAGCGTTAGCGCCTTCACCACGGCTAAGCCCGGTTCGTTGAGGAAATTGGCGGCGCCAAATTCCTCGGCGTA
>JAJONK010000244.1 GCA_021323355.1 Deltaproteobacteria bacterium | reverse complement strand
TCCCGGTCTGAGTAACGATCATAGCGATCCCGATCTCGGTAATAATCGCTGTAATGATCTCTATTGTAATCACACGCCGCCGCGCCAGTTACCAACATCAGCAAAAGCCCGAGAGCAAATACTCTTTTTGCTATTAACTGATTCATGATCTTCCTCCTGATCCGAGCGCGCAAGACTATGCCACTCGACATTTGGACGATCAGGGCAGCTGAATGTTAACACCAGCGCTTTCGCGCAATTGGCAGATAGTTATTCCGGGGTGAAGGATGCAGTTATGGGACAGCAGTCGATCCGTGGCACGGGTTGTTTAAATGGAACGTTCGCCTGCATTCGCAGCCGAGCTATCTGCGGCGTGAACAAAGAGCCGGCAGAGCAGTCCTATGGAGCGATTTGTGGAAGGAACACCGGAGCGCTGACGAAGACAGAAACGCCGCCGGAATTAGCGGCTTTGTAGAACCTGTCCGCCCATATTAGTGACCTTGTCGAGCTTGATGACCACGGCTGCGCCTTTGCGTTCCGGGTCCTTCTCCAACTCCGCTGGGACCGTCCGAGCCATGACTTGATCTCTAACAGCTCCGGTTTCATGAACTTCAGCTAGTCCGTGAAAGCGCCAGGCGGCTTTTGACTTGCCGTCGCGAAACAACACGACTACTTTAGGATTCGCCGTGATGTTCTTTAAGTGCTGCCGCTTGGTGCGCTCCCAGTAAGCCAGGGATTCGTCATCAAAGACCATCATGCTGCCTTTGAAACCGATATCGGGCTCACCGTCCGGCGCAGCCGTGGCGAGAACACAAGGACACCCGTTTTCCAAGGCGTTGTTAATCAAATCCTTCATCTGATCGATTAGTTTAATCATGGCCCGAATCTAGGAAAGCCGAAGGCCGATGTCAACAGAAAGAATTGACGGGTATCTGGACAATGATGTCGATTGTAGTGTTCTCGAATTAGGGTTTCTGGACACCTGCTTTAACCTCCAACGTGCGCGTCGAACATTCGCGCTAATGGCCATAAATGGGAGACTAAACAGCACGTCCCATGTCAAAAACAATCTCCCGTGAAATTTTTCCATCTCTCACCTCAAAAATGTGAGTCAGCCGCATTTCAACTTTGCTGCCGAGAGGAAAGTGCCAGTACCCATCTCGCGCAACCTCGAAAGTAACCATGCTATCATCCACGACACGATCCTCGGTAGCAAAACGCTGAAGAAACTGAAATTTCACGTCACGCATGGACGCAAATAACTCCCGATAATTCTTGGCGACAGCTTCTTTGCCAGAGAAAGACCGATTCAGCCCGTTGGGCGCCGGCGCCTCCCAAACGATATCGTCGGTAAAAGTCTCCAGCGCCGCTTCGACCTCATTGAGTGCTTCGCTATGAAAGTGGTTCTCCACAACCTTTAGATTTTGCGCTGCGCGATCTCTATCCATCCTATTTCCTTCCTTTTGATAATGCTTTGTTGCGGTCTCGATAAGCTTTGTGCAGCCGAATCCGGTGCACTGCAAGCGCTCCCCCGGGGCAAATCTGTCTCGGGCCAATGTCAAACGAGACGATAAATAACTTTGTTGCAGGGTTCAAGAAACTAATGGGCAAGATTCGAGTATCCAGAGTGTCAGTGCCGGCGATAGATAATCCATCTTGCACGGCGACTTGGTTGAGAGGCACGGCTGGGCGGACGGTCAGTTAGTAACTCGCACGTCATCTTGATTGCAATCCAATCAAAACCTTGCCGATGCTTTCCCAATCAACGATCGTAATTAACCCCACCTCTGCGCCACATCAATATTCCAAGTGCCAGCATCCAAACCAGCAGGAAGGAACTCCCCGACATATTGATTGCCATGGCCAGCCTTGAGAACCCGGTGTATGCCATCACGATACCCGCCAAGATCATAGGCACGCCTCCAACAATAGCGAGCGCGCCCAACCATTTGGGATAAACATGGTCAAGCAGCAGCGGCCAGCCCATTAACCGTCGCAGTGATGCCGAACATGAGACTGGCCATAGTGGCTAACCCGATTTCCACTTGGCGCACCGCAAACGCGGCATGAAAGGCGATCTCTTTTTGCGCTGCCGGTGCCACGGCCCAGGCATCTACCATGACCTTTAAAGCTATCCCATCCACGCCTTGCAACACTGTAGTTACCGCCAGGCTCGCGATCGCTCCGCCAGCCGCGACACGTGATAAACCCATGCCCATTACCGACCCGAGCTGTTGAGCTAGAACCAGGAGTGCAGGGCCATCAAAGTAACACCGACTAGTTGCGTCAAGTGGCTTGCTACCCAAATGTGGTTTGCGGCGTATTCGGTAAATGCCGCAACCGCGTCATTCGCGTCGGCTTTCATGGGATGCAGATAGTTTCCTACGACAAGCAATAGACTACCTGCGATTGCGCACGTAGCGGCAATTCTACTTTCGCTCCGATACGACATCTCTCGACGCTTCCTCCTCGCCGCTCCGTCTAATCGCCAGCATTAACCTGTCCCGGCTGGCGAACTGCCGGGCGTTACGTTTGCGTTAGCGGGATCAAGCGTATCATCTCACAAACCTCTCCGTCTTCACGGAAATATTTTACCAGCGAACCTCATCCGTAATTGTGCGTAATCCGGTTTGAATTCTTTTCTTCGGTGTGACCAAGTAGCTCTTGATCATCAGCATTCTCTGCTTACCAGTTTGAGCACGGTTAGCTTTTCCTCTCGTAGAATATACCGATAGCAAGGAGAAGACGCATGCCACTCCCAAATCTCGTTCCCGCCGTCGGCCAGGTTGCAGTCCAAAATACGTCGTTCACGATCGACGCACTTGGTCGCTACATCTGTAGCACCTGGGATGAGGCCACTGCGAACGGCGGCGCGCCGTTCTCCGCGATCGTCATCGGTGCGGGAATGTATGGTGCGTATTGCGCGGCGAAGATCTTCCGCCGTCACCCGAGCAAGCGCGTGCTGCTGCTCGATGCAGGACGCTTCATGGTGTCGGAGCATGTGCAGAACCTTGCGCAGATCGGGTTGAATGTGCCGTCGCCGATTGCGCCAGCGAGCGATCCGGGGATCGCGCGCGAGCTCGTGTGGGGCATTCCTTGGCGCGGCAACGTGGAGTTTCCTGGGCTCGCTTACTGCACCGGCGGGAAATCGATTTACTGGGGCGGATGGTGTCCGCGGCTCACCGCCGGCGACTTGCAGGGCTGGCCCTCTTCGGTCGTGCAGTATCTCAACGCGCACTACACCGATGTCGAGAGCGAGACGGGCGTCGTGCCGGGGACGGATTTCATCTTCGGGGAATTGTTCAATGTATTGAACAGCGAGATCGTGACGGCGGTAGGCGTTGTCCCGAGCATCGAAACGACGGTTGGAAATAGCGGCATCGAAGTTGCGCCGTTGGCCGTTCAAGGCAGCGCGCCCCAGTCAGGTCTCTTCAGCTTCGATAAGTACAGCAGCCTGCCGCTCCTGGTCGAGGCGATTCGCGACGCCGTGGCTAGTTCTGGGGTGAATGATGGGAACCGCAGGCTGTTCCTCGTGCCGCTGGCGCATGTCGTCAAGCTGCACGCTGCCGACGGCGTGGTGCACACCGTTGAGGTTGACGTTGCTGGCCAACGCAAGTTCCTCCCGATCGGCTCGCAGTGTGCGGTGGTTCTCGCGGCAAGCGCGATCGAAAGCACGCGGATCGCGCTGCATTCTTTTCCGACGCCGCTGATGGGACGCAATCTAATGGCGCACGTGCGCAGCGACTTCACTGTGCGTGTGCTCAGGTCCGCCTTGCCGACTGTGCCGGCTCACGTGCAGACCGCGGCGCTCTTGGTTCGGGGCGTGACGTCTTCAGGGCGCTTTCACATTCAGGTGACGGCATCGACGCACGCAGCCGGCTCGGACGAGATGCTGTTTCGGATGATCCCGGACCTGGACATTCTTTCGGCGCAGCTAGCCAATCAGGACCCGGACTGGATCACGATCACGTTTCGCGGTATCGGCGAGATGCGCGGCGATAAGACGAGTGGCCTTCCAAATCCAACGACGAGCTGGATAAACCTGAGCCCTTACGAGTCCGACGAGTTCGGCGTGCCCAGAGCGTATGTGCAAATGACCCTCGGCACAGGTGATTTGCAGGTTTGGCAGGTTATGGACCAGACCGCGCTCGCGCTCGCTCAGGCGATTGCTAAAGGCGCCGGCACCATTCAATATCTCTACGACGGCGGCTGGCAGACGCAACCGTTTCCGCTCAACCGGCCATTTCCAGAGTGGCATCGCGGGCTAGGGACGACGTATCACGAAGCCGGGACGCTGTGGATGGGCGATACGCCGACGAGTTCGGTGACGAACAGCGTTGGGCGCTTTCATCACATCAGCAATGCGTACGCTTGCGATCAGTCGTTGTTTCCGACGGTGGGCTCGGTAAATCCCGTGCTGACCGGGTTGACGCTGGCGAGGCAAATTGCCGAGCAGGTGGCGGGGTGAACGAGCCGAGCGGCCGTTCGGTCTCTGATGGCCGAGATCCGAGAGTCACATGA
Source organism: Deltaproteobacteria bacterium (assembly GCA_021323355.1). Taxonomy (GTDB): domain Bacteria; phylum Desulfobacterota; class Binatia; order UBA9968; family UBA9968; genus WHTF01. The sequence goes on along the minus strand of JAJONK010000244.1, from coordinate 1,380 downwards.
GATAATCTCGTATGCGGTCGGGGTAACCTCTCCCGGCTTCGGTTCGTTTTTACCAAGAACTGCTCTGAAGGAGAATTCAATTCATTCAGGAGAACGCCGTTAACCCGCGGCCGCTTGCGTGTCTTCGGCGTTGAACGTCGGCGGGTCAGTGTTTTAAAGCGCCGTGAAATGTCCGTCATAGCCGCCAAGAAGAGGTAACGCGTTAGGTTCGTCGGGTTACTCCCGTGACAAGGGTTGCCTGTATGGCAACCGCTTGGCGTTTTCGCCGTAAGGTTCTTCTTGGCGTGCTTGATGTGTCGGCTGCAAGCTGCACCAACAAAGAACCTTGGCACAGATCGTGTCTGTTATTCTTGCACGGTCTACATATCCAATACATTGCTTTTTTTACTCCTGATATTGTTACGACCCAGCTCGACGGGTGTACTTTTGAAGTTATCGCTAACCCATTGTTTGGCTTGCTTGATAATAAAGCGTTCAGCCTCGCCTTCGGATAGAAAGCCATCCCGCGACTTCATAACGACCGTATGAATCTTCAGATTTTCAGTGAACTCGATATGGGCACTAGCTGTCCAATCACCGATCGTTGAATCAAAAGAAGCCGCTGTAAAAATTTAATAGTCGCGATATCGAAACTTCATTGCTGTGTTTTCCCGGTGCTACCGTCTAGGCGATGACAATTGCGGAGATTGCCAAGGATTGAGTTCATTACTAGCTTGGTTGGCTACCGCATGAGCCATGCCTGTTCGAGAGTAGTTCAGTTGGCTGCGGTCGCTTCTTTGATTCAATTCGATCGGATCACGACTGAACCCGATGAAACAGTGGCTTTGACTTAGCAGGAGCCGCCGAAGATGCAGCAACATCGAACATTTGCCGTGTCGGGTTGGAAATTTTAGGAATCATAGCTGCTCCTTTATTGGGAAAGAAAAGAATTCAAAGAGCCGTTCAAAAACACCTCGCGACTTCCACTGGTCGTAAGTCACTGGATCGGAATACTTTAGATCCTCGCGAAAGATTTCTTCGAGATGACGCGCCACTGTGCTGTCATGAACCGTAAGATTGATTTCCTGATTCAAGGCAAAAGAGCGGTTATCGATATTTGTACTGCCGATAGTCGCCCATACACCGTCGACGACTATAGTCTTGGCATGCATGAACGCGGCTTTGTACTCGAAAACTTCCACGCCGCCGAAGAGCAAAGGGCCGTAATGGCTACGGCTCGCCGTGTATGTGAATCGATTATCGATGGTACCAGGGGTCAGAATAACTACCCGAACGCCCCGGCCGGCAGCTTTCACGAGAGCATCGGTCATGACTTCATCTGGAATGAAGTATGGATTGGTAATGAAGATGGACTTTTTAGCGGAGTTGATCGAGAGAAGA
>JAJONK010000243.1 GCA_021323355.1 Deltaproteobacteria bacterium | reverse complement strand
GTTCCGGCGACCAAACCGGGCTGCAAAGTAATCAACGTCACGCTCAAAGATATCGTCGTTCGCAGCTGGACCAGCGACTTTCAGGAATTGGCGCCGGTGGATCTGCCGATCGTAGCTAATACCAGAGTCTTCCTCCCCGCTCTCGCGGAAGAAATCAAAAAACAAGGAAAATTTTCCAAGAGCGTGGTCGATGACCGGCGCAAGGCGATGTCAGGCCAGCATGAAGAGGTGCACGCGAGATGGCAGGCCGACTTGAAGAAGCGTTGGGACGAGAAACCGATTGCGCCGCCGCGCTTGGCCTATGAAATTTGGCAAGCGCTTAAGAACGAGGACTGGCTGCTGGTTGCCGGCGCTTTCCGCGGCTGGCCGAGCCGTCTCTGGACCTGGGATAAGCCGGGGCTATTTCTAGGGGGCTATGGTGGCGGCGGTTTGGGCTATGGGCCCGCGGCCTCTGTCGGCGCATCCCTGCCGTATCGCGGCACGGGCAAGATCTGCGTCAACCTGCAGCGCGACGGCGAGATGCTGTACACGCCAAGTGCCCTGTGGACCGCCGCCAACACCGGCGTGCCGCTGCTGACAGTGATGACCAATAACCGTGTTTACTACAATGACGTGGAGCATCAAGAAAAAGTTGCGATTCACCGCGGCCGGCCGGTGGAAAATAAACTCGTGGGTATGGAGATGGCCAAACCTCCAGTACCGATCACCGAAGCGGAGCAGATCCGTCCCGCGGTGGAACGGGCGATCAAGATTATCAAAGAAGAGAAGCGGCCGGCTTTGGTCGACGTCTATATGCAGATGGTCTGAACTCAAGAATGGTTCCAATCGTTCAAGCCGTTCCAATCGTTCCAGTCGTTACAAAAGACGAAACAGGCGAAAACCGCAAGCTTCTGTGAACATGGGATTTGAACGTACACGTAATAGTAGAGACATCATAGGCGAAAGAAAAAGCTCTATCCTAGGAGGATGTCCCATGACTCTGAAGAAGTCCGTACTCGCTGCTTTGTTTGTGATCGTTTGGTTAGCTTTAGCGCAATTGGGTTTTGCGCAGAGCAAGCCGCTCAAAAAAATCCGTGTGGGCGTGCCGTCCGTCGGCATGGGAAACATCATCACCTTCGTCATCAAAGAAGGTAAGCTGTTTGAAAAGCACGGGCTCGACGCCGAGGTCATCACGGTCATGGGCTCCGGCATCGGCTCCAAAGCTTTGATCAGCGGCAACCTGGACGTTATTCCGATCGCCACGCCGACTGTCATCGCCGCTAATCTCGCGGGAGCCGACATGGCGATCCTGGCGCATACCATGCCCGCTGTAGTTCACGCGCTGATGGTACGGCCCGATATTAAAAGACCGGAGGATTTGAAAGGCAAAAAGATCGGCGTCTCTAGCTTGGGATCGTTGACGGATTTCTTGGTCCGTTCGATCGCAAAAAAGAAGGGACTCAATCCCGATCGCGACATCACTCTTATCACCACCGGTGGCAGCGATACCGAGCGGGTCATGGCGCTAAAGGCTGGCGCGGTCGAAGCGTCGGCGGTGTCCCATCCCGGCTACGGCCTGGCGCGGAAAATGGGGTTCAGCATGCTGTGGGATTCGGCTAAAGAGCTCGACTACCCTTGGATGGAAATCACCACGCGCCGGGCGGCGATCAAAAATGATCGAGAACTGATCACGAACTACATGAAGGCGCACCTCGAAGGCATCGCGTTATTCAAAACCAACCGCGACTTCGGCATCAAAGTCATCAAAAAGTACCTGAAAACGCCTGATGATGAGCTAGTTAGTGAATCTTACGACATCTTTTCTAAGATGTTTCTTCCCACGCCGTATCCAAACCATCCAGGGATGAAAATCAGCTACGAGTACGTCGCCATGACGCGCAACGACATCTGGAACCATAAGCCCGAGGAGTTCACCGATCCGAGTTTTGTCGCGGAGTTGGACAAGAGCGGGTTCATCAAGAGGCTCTACGAAAAGTAAGTTGCTCCGGAGGGTCGTCGGAAAAGACTAAAATTCTCGATTCGGCAGACGAGGGTTGCGCGATTTCGCTGGATTAGAGGTGCCTCCATAGGCGCCGCAAGGGACGTTGTCAAAAAATTTGCTACCGATCCAGCAGAAAACGCCGGCCATGAATGTCGTCATCTTTGGCAGCTATTCAGAGCAGCGGACGTACGGTGGATGACTCGGCTCTGAGACACCCAGGAACTCCGTGTCTCAAATGTCGGACTGTAATCTAAAAACATGCGAAATAATCAAAAAATGTATCCGAGTTGAGTGGCATACGCTTTGCCGTAGCCTCTTAGTGCGCCCATGAAAAATACGAAGGGAGGGATTTTCCTATGAACGATGATGTATTCACAGGCCAATGGAGCCAGGTGCGTGGATCACTGAGATCTTGGTGGGGTAAATTGACTGATGATGATCTCGATAGAATCGGCGGTCAAAAAGACAGGTTGGTGGGATTAGTTCAAGAGAAATACGGACGAACGCGCGAAGAGGCGGAACGCGAGGTAGAGCAACGTTTGAGGGAATACGGCGACGGCGGAGGTATCGGAGCTAAGCTAAAAACCGGCGCCAGCGAACTCGGATCGAACTTATCCAACAAAGCGAGGGAGGCGTCTAGCGCCGTATCGAGCAGGGTGGACGCCGCCCGTGCCTATTTACATGACAGAAGCGGGAACGAACTGCTAGATGACGTGGTAGATGCGGTTCAGAGATATCCAATTTCTGCTTGCTTCGTCGGACTCGCTTTTGGCTATATCTTGGGAAAAGGCGTTACCGGTGCCGCCAACTTGGAAAGATTAGGCCGCCACAAGAAAGATGAATTATTGGGATTGGTTGGGGAGAGATACCAGCAAACGCGCGCCGCCGCCGAACGGCAAGCGGAGCAATTCAGCGGCGGCGACATGGCCGCTAAGCTGAAATCCGGCGCCAGTGAATTGAGAGCAAATTTATCGAAAAAAGCTGGTGATGCCGTAGACCGGCTATCGACTACCGGGGAGTCGGCGCGTTCTTATGTCTCCGGCACAAACCTGGACGAATTCACCGGAGACCTGCGCAACCTTATTCGACAATATCCGATTTATTCCTGCTTGGTAGGTCTGGCTGTCGGTGTTTTAGTCAAAGGCAGTGTAGGTTCGCGCGACCGTTATCAACATCATCCGGATTGGTAATATATTCGGTAGTAGATCTAGCGTATCCCTGGGAGGCTGCCCGAGATGCAGCCTCCCAGACGTCAGTCTACCCTGCCACCGATTCGCTATCCTTAAGAAAACAAAGCTGAGCGATGCGGTGAAAACCTTAAAAGGTCACACCGCTTCTTGGCTTGAAACGCTGGCATCCGAGGTGACATCGAAGAGTTTGCGCTCGCGCAGCCAAGCCTGGGTCTTGTCAAAGATTGCCTCGGTGTAGGTCTGCGGGACTACGCGCTCGCCGACGCCGAAACGCCGAACATCGACTTTATCGCGAAAGCGTTCGGGAATCTCATTGATGAAGTAGTGCTTGTACCGCTCCGGTTCGAAATCAATATCGGTTTGAGCCCTGATCAGGGAACGCATATAGCGCTCGACGTTCTCTTCATCCGCATCAGGCGGAAACATAAACGCCATCATGAACGTCGTGGAAACGATTCTCCGAAATCCATGCTGCTCCAACAGGTACAGCTGCGGTCCCCAGGCATTCACCGCAGGTACTTTCCGGGCCAGAGCTGCATCGACCCGTGACCAGGAGGTCCCAACGAACTTGAGCGCGATATCCTCCCGCGGCAGAAAAACTTCTAAGGCTTGCAGAGCCGAGAAATGGCTTCCCGAATGATACCCCACGGCAATTTCTTTGCCTGCCAGATCTCCGGGCTGGGATACGCCGGAATCGTCCGGCACCAAGATGGCCGCCTCACAAACGCTGTAAGCGTTCGCCCACATCACGCCTTCTTCAATCTTCGCAGCCTGATTGATGGTCCAGTGACAAGCGCAGCTGACATCGCCTGCGTTTTTCCCCTTGCGCCCGTGTCCTTCGGCATAACGCTCGAATGCGCCAAAACGGTTATCGGCGAGTGATCCGCTTGCATGTACAGTGGCGAGCGGGGGCGTGTTCTTGCGGCTTCCTTCTACATTGAGTTCGTAATCGAGACCTTGTTCGCGGAAATAGCCCTTTTCGTCGGCCACCCAATCGTTGAGCCTGCCATGCGGCTGGATGATAAATTTTGCCATACGGAGTTATCTCCTCTCCCTAAATGCTACTTCAGCGCTCGGCAGCTTTGCAAATGCCGCAATTATTCTGACGGAAATCTTCCGAACAAAACAATTATTCTGACGGAAATCTTCCGAACAAAAGCAAGAGACTGCTTGAAAGATCAAGCTTGCTCCACGCGAGTGATTGATCGTTCTTTCCTGGTAACGGCTCATGCGCCAATCGGCGGCCACCGGGTTAACCGGTTATCTGGGTGTGAGCTAACTTTGAGAAAATGATTTGCGGTGTTTGTTACCGTTGATATTGGATTGTATCCAGCGCACAGCTTATGATTGTCACGCTATTTTGATTGTCAGCAGTTTATGACCGCAGTTTAACTGTCGTTGATATTCGACTGATCGGATAAAGGCGGAAGCCAGACTTCGATCTTGCCCGGCGCGGCGTGTTGGAATTTTCTACCGTCACGCTCAAGCAGCTGCAGCGAGATCGGGAAGCCGCGTTTGCGAAGTTCCGCCTCGATGAGAAACTTTACTGTATTAGCTTCCCTTCGATCACCGGGAAAAAAGAACCGAACGTCTCCCCCGGTTCTGCCATTTGCGATCCGCGGATCCGGAAGCTCATATCCCGCCGCTTGCAACGCTTTAGCGATTTGCGTAATCACGGGCCGGTCTGCGTATTCCGGCGTGTGCACGAAAACTCGGGCACTTCCTCGCACTGTTTCCCTTGTTGGAGGCGCAAAACTCGGAAGAGGATCGAAAGCGCTCGCCATCAACGGGGCTGGATGCTGATGCTCCTCGACTGATGCGCGAAAACTCGCCTCATCAATGTTTGCCTGGCCGATGGCGGATCGGTCGAGCTGTGCGTGATCGCCGCCAGATCGGAAGTAAATCAGGGCAGCCACGGTGATAAGAACAAGAGCGAGAAACAACAAACGCGCGCCTTGGGAACGAGAAGGCCCCTGCTCCCCTTTCCGAGCTTCCTCATAACTGGCGAGAGAGGCATCGAATTCTTCTTGCCACGAATCTTCGTTCCCTGATTGCTCGTCACCAAAATAGAATTCTTCGGCTGGGTCGGACGGCAAATCGGCAGCGGGCGGATCGTTTTGTCGGATTTGGATTTTAAGATCTCGAGCAGCTTTATCGATGCGCTCAACCGAAACGGATTGCTCGAAAGCGCGGTAGGTAGCCAGGAGCGCATTATCGCAAACCGAACTGATCAGACGCGGAATCCCTCTGGAAAAATAACTGATCCGTTCTACCGCACTTCTATCAAACAGCTCTTTCCCCTGGTACCCGGCCTTTTGCAGCATGAACTTTATGTAGCCATCCACCTCTTCCGGCTGCAAAGGCGAGAGCTGAAGCCGGAGCGCAATCCGCTGCTGGAGAGCCGAGAACTTTGCTTCAGAAAGCTTTTCCTCGAGCTCGGACTGTCCGACCAAGACGATCTGCAGGAGCTTTTCCCGGTCAGCTTCAAGATTTGATAGCAGGCGCAATTGCTCGAGCAAATCGTCGCTCAGCGTTTGAGCCTCATCGATTAACAACACAACGCTTCGTTGCTGCTTCAGCTCACGCTTTAAATGAGTCTCGAGCCGCCGCATCATGCCTTCGCTATCGGATCGTGGCGCGTTAATGCCGCATTTGCTGAGGATCAGCCGCAGCATCGTTTTCCAGCTAATGCGAGGATCATAGATGACTGCTGTGCGGGTATTCGGCGGCGCGCTGGCCACAAACATCCTCAGCAGCGAGGTTTTTCCTGTGCCGGGTTCGCCGATGACTGCAATCAAGCCCTTCCGGCATTGGACGCCGTAATGCAGGTTGGTCAGGGCTTCCTGATGAGTCGGGCTCAGATAAAAATTGCCGGGATCGGCAGCGACGCTGAAGGGAAGTTTTGAAAAACCGAAATGTTTCTCGTACATAGAATGTTTGCTTTCCATCCGAGCGGTCGGAAAGGAGTACCTCCTCGCCAACGAAATCTGATTATGGCAAAACCAGCGCAGCGCGGGCGGCAATAACGTGCTGAGTGCAGGAAGGTGGGAATTTAATCGCGCGTCGCTGTAACAATCCGCAGTTCATCGCGGTACCGGTAAAATTTACCAGGAACAGTCGATCAGTCAAGAACAACCAGAGAACAGCGCTGGCTTACTAGGATTTCAGAATACGCTGAGTTGGCCCTAGGTGAATTGATTGTTGGCTGGAGCCTTGCTTTGTGCTGTCCAACCTTCTACTTCGCTCTTTGTGCCTTTTCTTTGCTCAAGCGGCGGTAGGCTTCGCCGATCCAATACTGTGATTCTCTATGAGCGTCCGGATCGTCATAGCCAAGAAAATACTCGTTGCAATCGACTTCATCTGCGCCGATGATTTCAGTCGTGATAACATTACCGACGACGATGAGATGGTCGAACCGCTGCTCCATCCCACGCACTTCGGTTCGGCCTCCCTCGCTGCCGCCGTGCTGCTCGACCAATGCCCAGCAAACAATCGCCCGCTCAAACATCGCAAGCTGGCCGTTTTCTGATTGCGCGCAATGAACCGCTTTCCAGCCTCTCTGTGCTGAGATGATCTGTTTGATCTTCAATTCTTTGTTCGAATTCATAAATCCTCTCGGAAGGGGCTGGCGCCGCTCTGCGACCCTGAGATCCTGCCGTAAACTGTGAGTGATTCAGCGACCGTCGATCATGTCTGGTGAGACCTACGGAGGAATTCTACCGCGGGCATCAAGGCGAAGAGCGGCGCTCAAGAAGCTAAAACTGCTGCATTCCCCGCAGCCTGCTATCGATATGGGCGCGGGCAAATTGGCGCATATATTCTTCAGCCTCCAGATGGGTTGTGAAACTGCGCTGGCTGACAAATTTTACTTCATGCCCGTCTTCGAAATCGATGTGGCCGCTCCATGTCCATGCGTACGTGTTCGGATCCTTTTTTACTACGCAGACGAATGGTTGATTGCGATGGGAATCCTTGATTCGATACCTCTGCCGGTCTTCTGGGGTGGTCTTCATACTTGCAACTGTATTGGTTGTCGGCGGCTATAGCAAACGTCATGTCCGTTTGCTGTGCCACACTGATAGATCTCATGTCCGTCTATATTTCTCAAGGTGCAAACGACTTTTCTGAAGTTTCGCGTTCCGGAGAGCACAGGCACTGACCTCTCCGAGTGTACTGGATTCCTTGAAAACTCGCTTCCGGCTAGTACATTTTATCTTCGTTCACCCAGCGATCGAGGTTGTCGAAGTACTGGCGCCGCAAGATTAGACTCATCGCCACGGCTCGTGCTGCTCTCTCTTGCTTCTCCGGTGTCGTCGCGTATTTGACGAGAATCTCGAAAGGATAATTGCCGTGTTCTTCTTCGTCTTCATGGATTTTATGATACGGCCCTGTGACCCAGGCCGGAACCGTGCCGACGTTCAGGCTTTTGCCAATCAAGTAGTCGGCAACACCTTCACCCGCCATAGGAAACGCGGCGATGCGCTCGACCGTCTCGGTTAATCCCTCGAAGGCATTGAACATAGCCATCTGCGCGGGCAGTGGCTTGTATTCATAGGGCACCGCGCCTTTTGATTTGAGCGCTTCCTCGAGGTAACCGGCGTGAATGTATTCTTCATGCACGGCTTCAGCAAGGGTCTTTTTGACGTCGAGTTCCGGCGTGCTCTTGAGCCATCCGCCAAAAATTTCGCCGGCGCGGATTTCGTTGAATAGACGGCTCTGCATGACTTTGATGCGGGCTTCGTCCGAGTCCAGCGGGATGTAGCTGTATGCAGGCAGCTTGGTGTTGAGCGTTTCGCAGAAATCGGCGACTTGCTTCTCGAGGGTTTTTGCGAATTCACGACTATCCATCAGGATTACCCCTAAACTTCCCGTGCTGGGCACGCAATTTAGTTCTTGTTATCAGGATTGTTGTAGAACGGTCAAGCAACAGGGCTCATGCGCATCAAGCTTCGAGCTCTCGACAAGGCATTCCTGTGGAGTGTCCGGAAATAGGTCAGTGATAAATTGCGAATGCCCCAATATTGAGCCAGACCGATTGTCGAAGTTTCGTAAGACGCAGTGACAAGCCTGCCCTACTAATGGCATAAATGTTGCGCGGAAATTTTGCCTCCTAGCCACAATCAGATTATCTCACATCGTATTTAGGTTAACAAAAACGAGGAGAAACTTATGCCTAAAAAAAGCTCGTCCAAAGGCACGCGCCAAGGCACTGCCAACGACCGAAAGAGTGTGCGCTACAACGATCAGAATGTGCCGGTCGGCACTGGGGGAGAAACCCACCAGATTGCCGATGGTGAGAGGTCTGTATTAACCACTCAGCAGGGTATTCCGGTATCGGATGACCAAAATTCTTTAAAGATCGGCGCACGCGGTCCCACCGCGCTCGAAGACTTTCACTTTCGGGAGAAGGTCTTCCACTTCGACCACGAGCGTATACCCGAGCGGGTCGTTCACGCCCGCGGTTTTGGCGCGCATGGGTATTTCGAGAACTACGAATCGCTATCCGACATCACCAAAGCCGACCTGTTTCAGCGAGCAGGGGAGAAAACGCCGCTGTTCGTGCGTTTCTCGACGGTCGCAGGTAACAAAGGCTCGCCCGACCTCGCGCGCGATGTCCGCGGCTTTGCCGTAAAGATCTATACCAAAGAAGGTAACTGGGACATAGTTGGCAACAACATCCCGGTGTTCTTCATTCAGGATGCGATCAAATTTCCCGACATTATTCATGCGGCGAAGCAAGAGCCCGATCGAGGATTTCCACAAGCGCAGACAGCCCACGATAACTTCTGGGACTTCATATCCCTGACACCGGAAAGCATGCACATGGTCATGTGGATCATGTCGGATCGCACAATCCCTCGCTCATTTCGCTTCATGGAAGGTTTCGGCGTTCACACTTTCCGCTTTGTCAATGCCGATGGCAAGTCAACGTTCGTGAAGTTCCATTGGAAGCCTAAGCTCGGCTTACAGTCGGTGGTTTGGAACGAAGCCGTCAAGATCAACGGCGCCGATCCCGATTTTCATCGAAGGGATCTTTGGAACGCGATCCAGATGGGCGACTATCCCGAGTGGGAGCTTGGTCTGCAGCTCTTC
>JAJONK010000242.1 GCA_021323355.1 Deltaproteobacteria bacterium | reverse complement strand
AACGACGACGGTCTGGTTGAAAAGTATCGCGCTTTTTTGCGCCTCGCACTGAAGCATCATCCCGTGAACATCGGCGACGCTGCCAAAGGCGGCATGCTTCGACCAAAGCAAGATCTGAATCCGAAAGCCCACTGGAGGCGCGATCATCGATCCAACCCCGAAGAAGTGATCGCGGGTATTGAGGGCCACACGACGGCGGCAGCGGTCTTTGACAGCTATCAGAATATGAAGGCCTTCGTCGACGACGTCCAGCGCGCAAACTTAGGCATCTCGGTGAACATCAGCGCGCCCATTGAAGATGCGGTCCGTTGTTGCCGTGACACCGGGATTACCCGTCATAGCGTAGAATACTCTCTAGGGTTTTGCGGGCGAGTGGACCGTTTGCCGGACGCCACTGTTCTTGAGCTCACGACCATGTGCGGTCACGGCATGGTATCCGCCACTTTCGCCAAAAAGATGATCGATTGGGTCAAGGAAAATCGGCGCGGCGCGGCGGAAGTCGCGCGCACGATGGCGCGATTTTGCAGCTGCGGGGTGTTCAACATCAGGCGGGCTGAAACCATCCTGAACGAGGCACGGACAAAGAATAGGTAAGGCACCGTAAGCTGGACATGGCGAAAAGGAGAAACGAGATGAAGCGGACATTGATCACTATTCTTGTGATGACCTTGTTCAGTATATGGGCTCAAGCATCCCTGGCGCAGACAACAACGTTGCGCCTGGGTCACGTCGGTTTTCCCGGCTCGCTGTTCGCCGTGACGACTGATGAATATGCCAAGCGAGTCAACGCTGCGCTCAAAGGTAAATTAGAGGTCAAGGTCTTTCATTCGAGCCAGCTCGGCAGCGACGAGCAGATGATGCGAGGCATCAAGGTTGGCGCCCCGGAGATGGTGGCGCCCTCAACGGTCATGAGCACCGTGGATGCTAAATTCGGCGTCTTTGAGATGCCCTACCTCATTGTCAGCCGAGCCCACATGAAGAAAGTGGCTGAGAACAAACAGGTGCAGGACCAGCTCTTCGGCGGCCTGCCGACAAAAGGAATCAGAGTCCTGGGCGTCTGGGAGAACGGCTTTCGCCATATCACCAACAATGTGCGGCCGATCACAAAGCCAGAGGATCTGAAAGGGATCAAGTTGAGAGTGCCCGGCGGAGTTTGGCGGGTAAAGATGTTTAAAGACTACGGGGCGAATCCGTCGCCCATGCCCCTGGCGGAAGTCTATTCGGCGCTGCAGTCCGGCGTCATGGACGCGCAGGAAAACCCCTTCCCACAAATCGCCTCCGCGAAATTTTACGAGGTGCAAAAGTTTCTTTCGTTGACCGGCCATGTCTATACACCCGCTTATCTGGTGATCGGCGAAGACGCCTGGGCAAAGCTGCCTAAAGACGTCCAGAGCACGCTCTCCAAGATCGCCTGGGACCTGGGGGACTTTGCCCGCTCCGAGGGCGAACGGCTGGATAAGGAACTGATGAGCAAACTTTCCCCGCCGATGAAGGTAAACGACGCCGACAAAGAAGCTTTCATCAAGGCCTCGGCGGCGATCTACGAAGAATTTGGTAAAGAAGTCGCTGGCGGGACAGATCTTATCAAGGTAGTCCAGTCGCTGCGCTGAAGCAAAAGTGTTTCGACTCTTGGGTCTGAAGTCTAGGTCTGGCGTTTAGCGAGACTCTAAACTGGACTGGAAGATGCAACGAATCTTCGATCGGTTGATCAGCGTTCTCGAGTGGTGGTCGACGCTCCTGCTCGTCCTGATGGTGGCAGTGGTTTGCCTCGGCGTTTTCTTCCGCTACGTCTTAGGTGCGTCTCTTGCCTGGTACGATGAGTTCGCCTCTTACCTGCTGGTCTGGTTGACTTTTTATGGAGCGGTTGCGGCCTCATACCACCACCGCCATATCGGATTCGATACCGTCGTAAGCCGGTTCACGCCGAACAGCCGAAGAATTGTCGAGTTTGTCGCCGAGCTCTTCGTTTTGAGTTTTCAGTTCGTGCTTTGCTACTATGGCTGGCATCTCATGCAAAGGATGGGCGACGAGACGGCGATTTCTCTTCCATGGGTCAAAATGGGCTGGGTCTACAGTGTGCTTCCGATCGCCGGCGGGCTGATGCTGCTGATCAGCCTTGGGCGGCTGCTTCATCTTCTCTTCGGCAGCGGCACCGGGAAAGGAGCTGAAGCGGCGTGGAGTGGCTCATCCTCGGAATAATCATTCTACTTACGGTCATCAACGTCCCGATCGCCTTCGCCTTATCGATCACCGCTATCGTTTTCCTTCTCTGGAATGGCAGCGCGTCGCTCAGCGTGGTCCCGTTGAATCTCTTTTCCGGGGCGTCGAGTTTTCCGTTACTGGCGATTCCGCTATTCATCTTGGCCGGGGGTCTGATGGAGACTTCAGGCATCTCGCTGCGGCTGGTAAACCTAGCCAATAGTCTTGTCGGTTTTATCCGCGGCGGACTAGCGATGGTGACTGTGGTGGCGACAATGATTCAGAGCGAGATCTCGGGATCATCGGTCGCTGACGCGGCTGCGATCGGCAACGTTGTGATCCCTGCGATGGAGAAGCGGGGTTATCCGAGGGCACTGAGTGCGGCCATCGTTTCCAACGCGGCCTCGGCTGCCATTCTCATTCCCCCTTCTATCCCTATGATCATCTATGCCTGGATGGCCGAGGTGTCAGTGGCCAAGCTCTTTTTTGCCGGTTTTCTCCCCGGCTTTATCGCTTGCGCAAGCATGATGGGGCTCAGTTACTATTACGCGCGCAAACTAGATTTACCCATGGAGCAGAAATTCTCTCTGAATGAGGTCGGAAAATCTACCGTTCGAGCCTTCTGGGCACTTTCGATTCCGATTGTGATCTGGGGCGGGATCCTTCTCGGCATCGCCACTGCCACCGAGGTCGCGGCGCTGGCTGTAATCGCGGCATTAATCATTGGCGCCTTTATCTACCGCGAGCTGCCGGTGCGCGAGATCACCCGTGTTTTGAACGATTCGACCGGACAGACCGCCGTGGTCATGGCGATCGTGGCCTCCTCTGCCGTGCTTGGGTGGTTTCTGACGAGCGAGCAGATTCCGCAGAAGTTCGCTCGGATGATCCTCGAGACGACATCGAACAAATACTTGATCCTGATCTTTTTGAATATCTTTTTTTTCATTGCCGGGATGTTTCTCCACTCGGCGGCGGCGATTATTCTGATCGTACCCATCGTCATGCCACTGATTCGCCAGATCGGCGTGGACCCGATCCACTTCGGTATTATCGTGACGATCAACCTCGGCGTCGGCCAGCAGACCCCGCCCGTCGCCACCGTGCTCTTCACCGTCGCCACCATCGCGCGTTTGCCCTTCTGGGAAGTGTTCAAAGCGGGTTGGCCGTTCACGGTCGTTCTCGCTCTGGTTACTCTGCTAGTCACCTATGTTCCGTGGATCAGCCTCGGCTTGGTCGATCTGGTGAACTGGTAGGCGGGCAATCTTGGATTATCGAACTCAATTGCCCTTGCCCTTCTACTCGACGTTGGCTTTGACCGATCTGGGGGACCGGCCGGTCGCCGCTAACTAATCTAAGAGATTCTTTTTTTGTATGCGATTCGTCCGATGTCGGACCTCGGAACGAACCTTAGTCTTTGGCAAAGCTCGATGGTAACGGCGGCACCACATCCGAAATGATAATGCTCAAGACGTTGCAACTTTCGCCGCCAGCCACCGCGCCGTGCGCAAGAGCCTGGCATCGCCGTGGCGCGGGCCGACGAGTTGAACCCCGAGAGGCAAACCGTTACCGCCCTGCAGGAGCGGCAGGCTGATGGCGGGCATGCCGCACAGTGTCCACAAGGTGCAGAAGGACGGATCTCCGGTGGCGGCGAGTCCGTTTGGCGCCGGGCCTGGGGCGGCCGGCGTCAAGATCGCATCGTAGCGCTGCTCGAAGAGCTCGACGAAACTTTCATGGATTGGCGTAATCCGGCTAAGTGCGCGCAGGTAATCCTGCGCCCGCACTTCGCGCCCGCGCTCGATCTGCGCGCGCAGTTGCTCGGAGAGAAGATCGCGGCCGTTCGCCCATTCGCGCTCGAGGTTGTGAGCCATTTCAGCGCTCATGATACTCTGGTGCCACTGCCAAGCGTCCCCCGCCGAAGGAAATAATTCTACTTCTTCGACCTGACTACCGAGATGTTCAATGATCTCGGCGAATCCTTCTCGGGTTTCTTCGTCGGCGCATTGCCAATGAGGTGTTTTGATGAATGCGAACATCGGCGGTAACGGCGGCTCTTCCGCGCTGATCACGGCAAATGGAAGATGCGCCCGCGGCCTCGTGTCGGGATCGTTCTCGTCGTACCGGACGATTTGTTCGGCGAGGAGAGCGATGTCGTCAAGCGAATTAGCGAACAAGCCGACATGATCGAGGGTGCGCGAGAGGGCCAAGGCGCCATGGCGCGAAATCAGACCGTGGGTCGGCTTGAACCCGATCACACCGCAGTACGCCGCGGGACGAATGGTCGAACCGTTGGTTTGGCTTCCCAGCGCCAGCGGCACCATGCTTGCCGCCACCGCGGCTGCTGAACCGCTGGACGACCCGCCTGGAGTGTGCTCAAGATTATGCGGGTTGCGCGTTTTACCGGGTGAGAAGTAGGCAAACTCGGTGGTCACGGTTTTCCCCATGATCACCGCGCCTGCGGCGCGCAACATGGCCGTCACGGTCGCGTCGCGCGACGGAGTTCGTCCGGCGTATAGAACCGAACCGCATTCCGTCGGCATGTCGGCCGTGTCGAAAATATCTTTAAGGCCAATCGGAACGCCGTGTAGCGGACCGATCGCTCGGCCCGATAAACGTAGCTCATCCAGAGCATGCGCCTGCGTCAGTGCATAGTCCGCATCGAGAAACGCCCAGGCCTGAACTTGCGGGTCCACTTCGCGTATGCGCGCTAGACAAGCCTCGACCAGCTGTTCCGAGCTGATGATGCCATCACGGATCAATCGGGCAGCCTCCG
>JAJONK010000241.1 GCA_021323355.1 Deltaproteobacteria bacterium | reverse complement strand
GACGGATTTAGACCGGAATATCGAATCAGTATGAAAGCCCCTAGTCTCTCCCAAAGTTTAAAAATAAACCAGACGTTTCCTACAAGAAAAGAAGCTGAAGACTATGCGCTCCAAGTCGCCAAAAAATGGATCGACGAGCGCGGATCTGATCATCCATCGACATTAATTGAAAGGGGCGGTGACGTAAGTCGGAAGCATCTCAAGAAAGACTCCGTTTTTTAACATCAAATCGAGCCTATCAGGGGTCATCGGATATATGACATCGCGCGAGGCAACACATCGTGCCAGAAATTGTTTTGAATTGAGTACACAAACGCGTCCGCACTAAAGAGAGACCTCCTCTTAGCTCACATCGGGGGACGGCTCCCCTCCTCTCACTCCAGCATAAAACCATTCCGGCTCCGCCTAACACGACTCCTCTCAGGCCGGACGCGCAAGACTGCGCTCATCCCGACAACTAAATATTCTTGACCCGCTTATCTCTAGTCGATTACTCTTAAGGCCGAAGCTGCTGGTACATCGCACGAAATTTTGCCTACCACGCGTTTATCCACGGAGAACCGATGGCGAAGAACATTGTGATCTGCTCGGACGGAACTGGAAACTCTGCCGTTAAGGACCGCGGCACGAATGTATTCAAGATCTTTGAGTCTATTGATCTCAATGGCCACCGACTTAACCCGAAGCTGGATCCGCAGGTGCCGATCTACGACGATGGCGTCGGCACGGAAGATTTCAGGCCGCTCAAAATTTTTGCCGGAATAACCGGGTGGGGTTTAAGCCGAAATGTCAAACAACTGTATAAGGAGCTATGCCGTATCTATGATCCTGGCGATAAAATATTCTTATTCGGCTTTAGCCGCGGCGCTTTCACGGTCCGTAGCCTCGTGGGGCTCATCGTCCGATGCGGTATTATCGATGCACAGAAGCAACCTACCGCGGAAGCTTTCGACGGTTGCGTGAATAGAGTGTACAAGGCTTACCGCAGTTGTTACCGAACAGCTTTGATGCGACTGCTGCGCGGCGACGCCAGCGCTGCCGCGACCGACGAATTTAGAATCAAATACTGCCACCCGCAGCAAACCAAGATTCATTTCATTGGCGTATGGGACACCGTCGACGCGGTCGGAATGCCTTTCCACATTAGCGATTTCATCAATGCGGTGATCTATCGATTCAAGTTTCCGAATCAAAGGTTAAGCGAGCAGGTCGACCACGCCTACCATGCGTTGGCTGTTGATGATGACCGGCATTCGTTCCATCCGCTGCTCTGGGATCAACGGGCATCCAGCCCGGGCAAATCGCTAAAGATCGAGCAGGTGTGGTTTGCCGGCGCCCATGCCAATGTTGGCGGAGGTTATCCGAAGCAAGGCTTGTCGCTCACGGCAATGCACTGGTTGATGACCAAGGCTCAAAACGCCGGGCTGCGATTTATCCCTGACGAGTACGAATACTATCGAGATCACGCCAACGTTGACGACAAACTTTATGATCCCCGCGCCGGCTTAGGCGTTTTCTACCGCTGGAAACCGCGCGACATCGGTCAGCTCTGTCATGATAATGGGGTGACCCCGGCAATCCATCTGAGCGTGATGGAACGGATTGCGCACGGAACCGAGGACTACAGTCCGGGAAATCTGCCACCCGATGCGAGGATTGTTATCACGCCAACCGGTGACCAGGAAGAAGACGCGACCGCGATGACCCGGGCACTCGCAGCAGAAATGGTATTGAAATCTGCCCACGCAAACACCCAAAGCTCTTTGTTGAATTGTGTCCGCGGCACCATCAGCGTCGGCCGGCTCTCTTATTATATTTACTTGTTGTCCTGCATGGCCGCGTTGATCGCCGCCTCGGGCGTGCTTGATGACCCATCGAGGACCGGCATCTGGCCAATCACAAAGGGGATAGCTCTCTTTCTGGTAAATTTAGTAGGGTCACCGTTTGCCACGCTCTATCAGGTCTCAAAAAGCTTCTCAGGTGACGTCATCCGGGTCGCCTGGATAGCGAGCGGCTTTATCATCGCTTACCTGCTGATGAAGATCACTGATCGACGGATGAGCGCAGTATTTTCGAAGTTCTGGTTCGAACAACAGAAACATTTACGGACGGCCCTGAAACAGGCTCGTCAAGAGGCAAAAGAAATCATTTCAGCCGGAGTTTCTTCACGAGAACCGGCCACGGACCGTCCGAACAAAGAAGCCAGGAGTTAAGGTTTCATGGACAATGTTCACGCACGTTTCGCGAACAACAGCTTCGCAGTCTTCCCGCGCGCTCAGGGCACAATCAGTTACCGAGCATCTTTTTAACTCGATCGACGACTTCTTTGGGCTGGTCCATCACTTTCTTGATCAGCTCTTCTAATTCTTCCCCAGGAGGGAGACAGAACCGAGGTAATAGGGACAGGTGAGCAAAACAAGCAGACCGATAATCATCCGCTGCTTTATGACCCCTCCAAAAACTCGTACTTCACGCGAACTCCGCTTTACCGCACTTGGAACTCTTTGATCGCGTCATCATTAAGCTCCAGGCCGAGCCCCGGCTTTTCCGTCAGAGTTATCCATCCTTTGAGTGGCGCCGGCAGGTCCTTATAGACGACATTTGCCGTCAGCCAATTATTTACGTGAATCTCGGCGCGCCAGCCGTTGGGGACAGCAGCGTGCAGGTGAATATCGAAGTGATCGCCATTTCCAACCGGCAAATTGAACGCGTGCGCCAGTCCCGCCGCTTTCATACCCATGGTAAATCCGCCTACGGAAAGCACGTGGATGTTTAAGAAGTCGACAGAATTCTGCTTTACCAGGTCGGCAAGCTTGAAAAAATTGTCCCACTGACCGGCGGCAATAGGAATTGACGTTTGTTTCCGCAGCTCGGCTAATAAGTGTGGGTCGTTGTGGATGATCGGTTCTTCGAACCACATGAGATTATAAGGTTCGAAACGTTTGCACCATCGCACCGCGGCATCGTATTTCATCAAACAGTTGGCATCGACCATCAATTCAACATCATCGCCCACCGCTTCGCGCACCGCTCTGATGCGAGACTCATCTTCCGCCGGATTGTCTTCGCGATGCTCGCCGCTGGCGCCGGAAGGATCCATCTCGCCACGAATATTTGAGCGGCCGACTTGAATTTTGAGTCGGCTCTGACCGTTCGCAACCCAGTGTTTGGCCGCCTCGGCGAGCTCGTCGCGACTATAAGCGCGCAATCCGAAGGTGATGTAGGACGGGATGGCTTTTTGCGCGCCGCCCAACAGACGCCATACGGGAGCATTGTAAAACTTCCCTTTTATATCCCAGAGCGCGACATCAATCGCGCTGGCGGCAAAATTCCACACCCCGGCGTGGGCGCGCGTGTTAAATCTCCAGAGCATCTGATGCATCAAGCGCTCGTTCTCCAGCGGATCCTTGCCCTTTAAAAACGGCAGGAGGTCCTGCTGGATAAACGCCGCCGTGGCCGAGTGCATGAACCCACCGAGTTGGGAGAGACCGATCTGGCCGTCGTCGGTTTTGACTTTCAGCAGCCGCACGGCCGTGCGCACCGGCTGCTTGAACAACGGCGGAGTCACCGGAATATTTTGCAGCTCGAGAATTTCGATATCAGCTATTTCCAAAACAGTTCTCCTTTGGATTTTTTATCGGCTCGTTAGGTAAACAGCAGGCGCTGACAGGCTCGCGAATATGATCGCGGCGATTCCAGTGTGAGTAAGTGACTTCTCCGCCGCCCGTATCGCTACTGGGCGAGTATTTTTCGGATGCGATCGACGACATCCTGCGGCTGATCGATAACTTCACGAGCGATCTTGGCGAGCTCCTCGCCCGATACAGGTGTGATGTCCAGCTTCTTTTGCTTTGCTTCCTCCAACAGCACTGAATCACTCATGCTTTTCATAAAGGCATCGCGTAACAACTGGGTGCGATCCGGCGGCGTAGCTGGCGAGGTCACTACGGGTCGGCCGAGCTCGCCGGAACCGAGCATCACCGTCGCTACTCGTCGGCCCAGGTCCGGTGTTTTGACTTCATCCATCAGTTCGCTCAGAAGCGGCGTATCCGGCAATCGCGGATCGCGGGTACGGCCGGTCTGCATAAGTATCCGGACAAAGTTTTTCTTGCGCCAAGTATGATAAGGCTCGCGCTGGAAATAGGCCTGAGTAGTAAATGAGCGGCAAACTACTTCGTTGCGCTCAGTGGCGAGATCAATTTCATTGCCGCCCGCATAGCCGGTGACGATGGTGAATTTAGTGCCGAGAGTTTCTTCGAGCATCCGCGGGATGTAGTGACCGCTGGTTCCCGTTCCCGTGGCGCCGCATTTGGGCGGTTCCGCCGCTTTGCGGACGTCCTGCATGGTCTTGTAAGGCGTATCGCTGCGCATGTAGAGCATGTGCTCCGATTTGTCCATGCTGGCAATCCAGGCGAACTTCGTCCAGTCGAATTTCACTTCTTTATTGCCCTGGAGCTGATTGAAGTAGTGGGCCGGATTGATGGAAGCCAGAGTCAGGCCGTCAGGCTTGGCAACTCCGTAAACATAATTGGCTGCGACCAATCCCCCTGCCGCCGGCATATTCTGCACGACAACGGTGGGGTTGCCGGGCAAATGCTTTCCGATGTGGGCCGCCAGCAACCGCGAGTAGATGTCATATGCCGTGCCTGAGCCAGAGCCGACGATAAATGTAATCGTTTTGCCTTGATAGAAAGGCGCTTGCGCGTGCAGTTCGGTAAGAGGAGCGAACACAATCAAAAGCGATAAAAATAATTTCTTCACATGACCTCCGTAACGCATTCTCAAAGTTGGCCTGAGCGCCGCATAGCAGGCCTCGATGAGCTTTATGAAATTTTTTAGAATCTATCCGCGCGGCGGCAGCGGCTCATGCTCGGCTAACTTTTTATAAAGCCCAATGACTTCCGGGAACTTTTTATAAAGCCCAATGACTTCCGGGTCGCGCGGTAACTCTTTTACCAGCTTCTGAACATCCTCTCCGGTGAGCGGCGTCGGTTCTCGTCCCATCAGTTTCTTGAATTCCTGCTGGAATGCCGAATCGTTGAAGGTTTTGATCATCGCTTGCCGCAGTATCTTGACCAGTTCCGGAGGAGTTCCGGGCGATAGATGGTGCGGCCAGCGCGGCACTTGGAAGGCACGGAACAATTCTATGACGTTTCGTTCTTTATCGTTCTTGGCGAATGTGTCGAGGTCAGGCAGGCCAGGCAGGCGGGGATCGGTTCTCCCTTTGGGATTGCTGATGGTGGCGTGGACGTGAATATTATCCATCATGTCTTTTCGCAGCAGGCTATCGGTATTGCTCGTGGTTCGAGCGTCGAGCTCGTTGTTCTGCATGGCGACGTCCATCTCAGGATCGGTAAAGCCAACGACGAACTTTGGCTCTTTCAAATCCAGCATATAAGCAAACATACGCGCGGTCACATACACCGAGTGTCCCACCGAGTGAGCTCCCATGCGCAGTGCCGGAGCGCGCCGCATTTTGTCGAGAGTGTCCAGCCCCGCCGCTTTGCGGGTAAATAGAATGTACGGGTTGCCGGTTTCGGTAGAGCCTATGTATGGAAATTTGTCGATATCATAATTGCTGCCCGGCAGGCCTAAAATAGGCCCGGGAATCATCGCGCCGGCGGACGCGATCTTTAGACCATCGGGTTTGGCGGTATAGAAATAATTCGCCGCCTTCCTTCCGCCCGCGCCCGGCATGTACTCCATTACGATCGTCGGATTTCCTGGAATATATTTCTGCAGATACGGCATCAGAGCCCGCGACTGAAACTCACCCGAACCACCCGGGCCTCCGCCGCGGATAATCGCAATCGTCTTGCCGGCATAGTACGGCGTCTGTGAAAGCACGGGCGCCGCGAGAAACACGTTGCTAAACGCGAGGGCGGTCAGCGCGCACCGGATGACCCTTCTATCCGCGCGATCCATCTTACCTCCAAAAGATTTGCTACCGGTATGCCGATGTTGTGGAATCAGTGAATACTACATATCTAAATTGCCGCTTAGCTGTCGAGCAAATTCTATCGGACCCATATCACAGTTCGGCGCGCCCTTCGATTCCGACAGGTGCGAAATGGAAAAATCTTCACTCCGAACAACCGACCTGGTTCATTATCTCTCCAGGCAAAAACGTCAAACAACGATGCGCCAGAACTGTGGTTGCACACGCTTTCGTGAGAGGCAGGAGGGAGGAGCTGGTCGAAAATAGCGGTTGAATCACCTTTAGTTTCGCTGCTGCTCGATAGAGTATCGAACCAGCGCCGCGTAGCGGTAGACGACATGGGCAAACTTGCCGTAGGGGGCGGTTAAGAAAAACCCGGCGACCACTCCCAGATGAATGACCAGCAACATTCCCATAGCCGAGGTGTCGCGAAAATCAGCAGTAGCATTCCAGTCAAACTGGTTAAAAACAGCAACACCAGAAAAGCTACGTCCATGGTCACCATGTTTCGGTCCGACGGGTCGCGGTCGCTCTTCCATTTTAGATATAGCATTCCGACAGGTCCAATCAGCAGGCCGATGCCACCCACCGTTCCAAGGACGACCGGCCAGCTCAGCACAGGATACGGTGCCTGCCACCCCAAGATATGATCATAAAAGGCCGCTACGCTGGTCGCGGCTAGATCCAACAGGAATCCGAAGAACACCATGTGATGGAACAGACGCCGCGAACTGCGAAAAGGTCTCGTTCGGATAATTACAGCCTGCGCCGCCGCCCTTCATGTATGCGAGACCGAATGCATCGCGAGTGGCGTGCCACAACGCGGCTAAATTGATCACGTCGGAAACGCCGGCGCCGGTCTCACGCCAGAAGCGGCTGGCACCGACCGTAAAAACCACTAGGCCATAAAGCGCAATAAGGATCGGCGGGATGGTCATCGCGACGTACGGCACCACCCGGTAGAAGCTGCCCTCGCCCAGGTGAGTGGCCGTCAAAACAACAGGTCCCATGAACAGCAGAACCAGGATGAAGACTACAAGAGTTGCGCCCCCGGTGATCAGGCTCACAGCTAATCCGTTCCGCCTTAATAAACCGGATAGAATCGCCGGCCAACTATGCTCGCGATAGGTCTCGGTTCGCAGCTCAGCCATGAGCTTTGGGATATTGACGCCGAATTCGTGCGGCGGCGCATGTTGGCAAGCGTAATAGCAGTCGCGGCAATCGAAGCAGAGGTTTGCGAGGTACACAAGATCGGCTTTTGTGAACATGCGGCGCTGCTCCATCGCCGGAAAAACGGCGCAGTAGTCCTCGCAGTAGCGGCAGGCATCGCAGATCATCATCTACCGCTCGCCCTCTTTGATCAGGTCAGGTACCGGCATGACGCGCCGCCTCCGCTCCGGCAATTCTGCCAAAGACCGAACCGATGGTTAAGCCAAATCCCGCGAGATAGCCTTTACCCAGGATATTGCCCGCCATCACTTCTCCCGCTGCGAAAATGTTCTTCGACGGCGTGTCATCCTGCATGATGACACGCGCCTGCTCGAGGCGCATAGTTTCATCCAAAAACAGCGGAAAGACCGTGCCTGTTGGCATGCGGATAACGAGCGAGTTCGCCAGAACGTCATCGTTTTTCACCGAATCTCGCAGAAGCGTGCCTTCCTCTGCAGTGAGACGGATCTCATCCAAATGCATCCCCGTTTTCACTTCATCAGGATCAGGTGCGGTCGCTATCCAAAGATCTGTACCGAGCGCCTCAGGATTTCTAACTTTGTGCCGAGGGTTGGAAGCTCCACGATCGTACCAATTGCTATGGCGCCAGCTTCAGGGCCAGACCGCCAAAGAAATGAGCGATCACCAACTCGAATTTCAGATGCGTATCGAGGGGTCCTCCAGTAGATTAACTCAGGGTACCGAACAACATAGTCGTCGACGGCGTACATCTCAGGATTGCCTTGGAATATCCAACTCATCGCGTCTACTGGGAGCTAAAACGTTCCGGTTGAGCCGCGCGAGTCTTGCGAGCGTCGGGATCCAATCGGTTGTTAGGCGATTGCTGTCCAACTGCTGGAAGGTTGGCGAACACACCTGTGACAACAACGAGGATACCAATGAACGCTGCGATGGCTAGCTTTTCCAGAAGCCGATGCCAAAACGAGTAGCGTCGAGCCCGATTGAAATTTTCTGTTTGGTAATGCAAAGAAGCGGCAATTCGGACAAACGGTACAGCTGCGGCGAATACTAAGCCGAGCATCAAAGCTACAATTCCAGAAGCTACGTACGGAACTAGAGCGGGAGTGTTTGTCCAAGCACTCTGCAGAAATGCAAGCAGTGCGACTGCTCCTCCACCGTTGATGAGAAACAGACCTCTCATACCCTGAGAGGCGATTTCTGTCCGCTGCTCCAGCGAACCAAGCGGAGAGCGTTCTGTTGCAGTTAGTTTATCCACGGCTTCGATTTAAGCGTTGCCTAACGCACACGCTCAGAGCGGCCGACCCACTGCCGACCGGCATGGGTGGGACCCTCATGCCGGTCGGCTGCAGCGTGTTGTTAGGCACGCCATCGCCTGGCACGTCTATATCGACAACAAGGGGTCGGTGGTCGCTGTATCTCGCCCACGGCTCGTCAGTGCCAACTTCGACCGAGCGAAGCATTGTGACCCACGCTTCCGGAATGAAGCAGTAGTCAATATGATATGGCTTTTCGGGATCACGGCGGAGGTAGAGCGTTGGTCGGGACTCTGCACCCTGCGCCTCGCCAAAGAAGTGATGGTAGGCACTCACAAGACCGAGCGACGTAAGCTGCTGAAC
>JAJONK010000240.1 GCA_021323355.1 Deltaproteobacteria bacterium | reverse complement strand
GATGCCGATGCCGAATATGAATCGCGGCTTCGCTTCGATTTAACCGATATGGAACCTTTTGTTGCCGCTCCCGGCGTGCCCTCCAACGGCCAGCCGGTTCACGAATTCGTCGGAACCAAGATCAATCAGGCCTTCATCGGAACTTGCTCCAACTCGCGAATCGAAGATCTGCGCGTCGCAGCCAAGATTCTCAAAGGCAAGACGGTGCATCCCGGAGTGCGCATGATCGTCACGCCCGCTTCCTATGCCGCTTATTTTCAAGCACGCGAAGAGGGACTTCTACAAATTTTCGAAAAATCAAAAGTGCTGCTCACCGCTTCTGAATGCGGCATCTGCACCCGTCCTTCGCTGGCCACCGGTGAAGTCTGCATCTCGTCCGGTAACCGAAACTTTCCCGGCCGCATGGGTCATCGCGATGCTCAGATATTCTTGGGAAGCCCGGCGACGGTGGCCGCCAGCGCTATCGCAGGCGAGATCGTCGATCCCAGGGAGTTTCTGCCATCATGAAGCGAGTTTTTACCGGCAGAGTATGGAAATTCGGCGACTGTATCGACTCCGGCAACATCAAAGGCGTAATGGCCGGCCTTGATCCCGAGTTTCATCTAAAGGTAAAGCCCGGCGATCTGATAGTTGCCGGAATCAATTTCGGCATG
The DNA here is from genome assembly GCA_021323355.1 of Deltaproteobacteria bacterium. GTDB lineage: Bacteria > Desulfobacterota > Binatia > UBA9968 > UBA9968 > WHTF01. The sequence goes on along the minus strand of JAJONK010000240.1, from coordinate 6,430 downwards.
GGCTCGAGCGCAGAGGATGCGCCCCGGTCGCTGCGCGATGCCGGCATCGCCGCGGTGCTCGCCGAATCCATCTCGAACATTTATCTCCGCACTCTGATCAACCTCGGGCTGCCGGCGATCGAATGTCCAGGGATAGCGACCCTTGTCGAACAAGGAGAGGACATCGAAGTCGACCTGGAATCCGGCAGCATTCGCAATGTCAGCAACGGAACTGCACGCAGGTTTCCGCCTTTCTCGGATCATGCGCTCGCTATCCTGGACAAAGGCGGTTTGATTCCGTACTTGAAATCCTCACTATCTAGGTAAAAGAAGCGGCACTGAATTTTTGAGGAGGAGCAATGAAAGCAACGACTAAGCTTAGAGAATTGCTGAAGAGCGATGACATTGTCATCACACCCGGCGTTTATGATTGCCTAACGGCGCGGCTCGCCGAAACGACGGGCTTTACCGCAGTTAAACTCTTGGGCAATGTCACCTGCGCCAGCCTGCTCGGGCTTCCCGACCTGGGTCTTATCGGACTGAACGAAATGGCCAATCATGCCAGGAATGTGGCCGCTGCCGTCGATATTCCAGTGATGGTTGACGCCGACACGGGCTATTCGGGGGGGCCGCTTGGAATCGCCCGGACGATCAAGGAATTCGAGCGCGCCGGTATCGCCGGCATCGGCATGGAAGATCAGGTGACGCCGAAAAAGTGCGCTCTGATTCCGGGAGGAACTCCGGTTGTGCCGATCAAAGAGCAAGTGAAGAAGCTCCAGGCGGCGGTTGAAGCCAAGGAAGATCCGGATTTTGTCATCAGCGCCCGGACCGATGCGGAGTCGGTGAATGGCTTCGATGATGCGTTGAATCGGATAAAGGCCTACGAGGAAGTCGGCATCGATATGGTCGGCGTTGCCATGTCCTGGGTCCGAAAGGAAGGCATGCGCCAACGCACCCTCGACGCGTTGAAGCGCATCCGCGATTCGGTGAAAGTGCCGGTGAATTGCATGTTCATGGACGAGGCGATTCAAGTCGGTAACATTACCTTGGACGAGCTTAAACAGATCGGTTTCAACATGGGTGGGAGTAACGCAGTGCGCTATACGGTGGTCAAGGCAGTCACGGAGATGCTGACAATTTTAAAAAACGAGGGTTCGACTAAGAACTATGCGCACAGACTGGCTTCTCTCAAGGAATATGAGGCCTTGGTCCGCTTGCCGGAGTTCTTGGAAATGGAACTGCGTTACTCCGTCTAACGGAGTGCTCGGGAGAATTCAATCATCACAGCCATTTGGGATACCCGCAGCTCAATTACAGTCATTCGATTATGCGCGGATTGCCTCATTATCGTGGGCCGATACGGAGGCTGATGGTACCTACATAGATCTCGCGCAAGAACCATAGCAGCCCGAGAACGAATGTGGACATGGCTGCGATGAAAAGCAGGGCGACGACCACCGAAGCATCAAACCATAGCAGCCCGAGAACGAATGTGGACATGGCTGCGATGAAAAGCAGGGCGACGACCACCGAAGCATCAAACTGCAAGAAGGCGCTTACGAACAGGAATGCGATTACTGCGCACACGAGCAATGCCGTCGTCGTGCAAAGAGCGATCGCCAAATAGATGAGCTTGGCACGCCGAGAAAGCATTCTGAGATCGGTTTGTAAAGTTGAAAAGAACTCCGGAGACGCATCGACTAACCGCTCCTCAAGATCGCGCGCGCGGTCGATGATGCGGCCTAATCGGCTGGTCATAACCGCTAGCATCGCGCCGATTCCTGAAAGAAGAAATACCGGCGCTACTGCTAGCTGAATCGCGTGGGCCACGGCAACGTCGGTGAACTCAAGCTCGATCACATTCCCTACCTGCATCACCCTAGCACCGTCTAGGACGATCTAGATCTTTACTTTAGTAAAAACCTTCAGAGGATTCTCCTGAAAAATTTTCAGCTTGTCTTCAGCAGTCAGGAATCCGAGGCTATCTATGACTGGGATCAAGTCGTCGGATGGCATGCCGGTTTCCGGACGAATAGCGCCGCCGGAGCCGGGAGATTCGGTGCCAAAAAGAATCTGATCAACACCGCGCTGCTTGATCGCGGCTTCGAGATAGTGAACATCGTAGACGCAGGAATCGAAGAAGAGATTGTTGCTGAAATCCCCCTGTCCGACGTGCTTGTCCGACGGAATAAAACGGTTCAGGCCGCCACCGCAGTGACAGATGGTAATTTTTAATTTTGGAAAGATCTCAAAGACTTTGCTGTGGGTTAGTAACTGCATTGCGATGAATTCTTCTAGATAGTTGTTCATCTGATAGTTCGCCGGAATGATTTCCAGTCTCCGGTCGTAGGTCACCGATGGATGGATCATCAGCGGCACATCGAGCTCCACGGCTTTTTCGTATAACGGAAACCAATACTCCTCGTGCACGCCCGGAGTTTGTTTGTCGCCCCCCGGATCAGGGTTTAAATATGCCCCGACGAAGCCTAATTCTTTCACGCAACGCTCGAATTCACGCAAACAGTTGCGCGTGTCCTTGCTTGTCGAGCACTGTGGCAGCTGGGCCATGCCGCGAAACCGGTCCGGGTGGAGACTGACAATACGCGCAATCACATTGTTGGTGGTTTGTGCCCAGAATTCCTGTAGGAACGGGCGCATCCAGTGCCACATGGCGATCGGTCTCGGTCCAATGAGCTGAACGTCGACATTGCGATCGTCCATGAATTTGAGATGACGCTGTTGCGCGTTCTCCAACTGCTCGTCGGTAACCTCCAATTTTCGTCCAGGCGTGTTTTGGGAGACAATCTCCGCCAGAAATTGCCGAAAACCTGCCGGGGTGGTCATGTGACCGTGAACATCGACGACGGTTTGTCCGTTGTACATTAGAACTCCTCAGAATCGGTCAGTGTTCTCTTACATAACAGAGCTGAACCCGCCTCTGTCAAGCCAGGCAGATTGCGGCTTCAGGCGAGAGGCTGCTAGAGCAGGGTGAACTCACCGAGATTGAGGTGGTGGAAGAAATCTTCCAGGGGAGCTTTCCGCACAGCAACCAGAACTGCAGTGCAGTTAAAAAAGTAGCGAGAGAGAAGGCGCCACTCTCGCGCTTCGGCGCCTTCTCTCCAATGCTTCTATTGTCGGACCGTGAGCACGGGGCAGGTCGCCGTCGACACGACTCGGCCGGCGACGCTCCCCATGAATAGTTTGGACAGCCCAGTGCGACCATGCGTGCCGATTACGATGATGTCGACTTTTTTGCTTTTAGCGGCTTTGATGATCTGGTCATGCGGCGATCCTCTTAGCAGCAGGCTCTTGGCTTTGATTTTCGCCTTTTCCAGTGTTGTCATGAGCCGCTTCATCGAACTCTCGGCCTGCTGTTTGGCGCTCTCTTCCAGCTTCATATAGAGCTCGGCGCCGCCAAATTCTTGTTCGGTAAGGTAAGCGGTTGTCGGCGCAATCACATGAACCACCCAGAGCTCCGCGTCGTAATCTTTAGCAAGCTCGACAGCTTTTTCTCGCGCGCGTCCTGATGCTTTGGAATAATCCGTTGCGTATAAAATTCTGCGGATGCCTGTCACGATGTCTTCTCCCTGTTAATCTTCGTTTAAGCTGATGCTCCAACCGCTTGCGTCGCCAGCGCCGCTTTGGCGATGCCGGTCGGCACCTTCGACATGTCGAGGTTGTATAACTTACAGACATTGGTCGCTAGCACTTTGGTTTGAACTTCCACCGGCAGGTGCCCAAGATCCCGTTGAATAATCTTCAGCGAGTTAGGCCAAGTCGAATTAGGATGGGGGAAGTCGTTGGACCACATGATATTATCCTGGCCCCACCACTCCAGATTGTGGCCGCAGACCGAATCGTTGAAGAAGCAGGAATAGATCTGATTGCGAAAGTACTCGCTGGGATCCTTGCTGAATGGGGGTGGATTAGCGTTGCGGAAGCGGCGGTAATAGTAATCCCATTGCTGCGTGATCCAGGGCAACCAACCCGCTTCGTTTTCGACGGAAACAATCTTGAGCCTGGGATAGCGCTCCAGCACGCCATAGAAAATCAGCTCGAAAAGCGCGTTGGCGATGTCCATCAGCTTCAAATTGACGCTGCCGCGGTAACGCTCGACACCGTTGCGGTTCTTGTCTTTGTTGTAGCTGTGGCCCGTCAGGATGTGCAGGCTGACCGGCGACTCGAGATCCTGAGCAGCAGCCCAAAATTTATCATAATGGCTGGAATGGAACGGCAGATCGGGATGGGGCGCTTGCCAAATGATCGCCCCTTTCAGCCCCGCCTTGCGGCAACGTTCGAGCTCTTTAACGCCATTGTCGATGTTATAGACAGGGATGGCCGGGATGCCGATCAATCGGTTGGTATCGACGCTGCAATAATCGATTAGCCAATCGTTGTACACGCGAAAACACGCTTCCTGCATGCCCGGATCGTCTAGCGCGAACAGATCCAACATCAACGTCGGATACAGCACTTCGCCGCTGAGACCGTCCTTTTCCATCTCTTGAATTCTTGCGTGCGGGTCCCAACCGCCGGCATGTTGTTGAAAGCCTTCGCCGACCTTGTGCGGCGGAAAGACCGGAGCCTCAGCGCGGTATTTTTCCGGGACTCCCTTTTGCCAAAGATCCACCGGCTCCATGACATGGGAGTCGGATGAGATGATGACGCCACTGATACCGTGACCGTTTCCTATAGCCATTATCTGAGTCCTCCTTAAGGAAATTGCCGATTGCTCTCTAATCGACCGAACTTATTCGATAAGCCGATGACATGTCAATTCGAATTGATGCGATGACCAGCCGGCTCGACCGTCTTGCGCCACAGCGAGGCCAGCCATGGCTGTTCCGCCCGCGGCACTCCTGGCGGCCGATAGTAATGAGTGATCTCGGTGAATTTGGCTGCATTCATGAATCTACGCCATTGTTCGAGATCGTAATAGGCCCCATAGCGTTTGCCATCCCAGCCTTCCTGATTATCACCCCGTGGATTGGAGCTAAAGAGCACGCCCTGCGGTTTCAACGTCTGCCACAGCTCCTTCAAAATGCGCGGCAATTCCTGACTCGGGATATGAAAGAGCGAGGCATTGGCGAAAATACCGTCGAAAAAATTTTCCGGCAGCTCCAGTCTCAAAAAATCCTGGCGCCAGACTTCACAACCGCTGAAGCCGCGGGCAATTTGGACAAAGCGTTCGGCGCCATCGAGGCCGATTACTTCATGTCCCATGTCTTTGAAGGCTTTTAAGTCGCGGCCCGGACCGCAGCCGAAGTCGAGAATGCGAAAAGGACCTGTACCCGGCATATGCTCGAGCAACGCGGCGCGGTTTTGTGTGACGTCATGATCGCGCGTGCCTTCCCAGAAACTATCCGCGTGCCGATTGTAGTGATCGAGAGTGATGGTTGATGTCTTGGTGAGTTCGTTCCCTGTTAGGGCATCCTTACGGGCCATGTTCGCTCCGAATGGCATCATGGCAACAGGTGAGACGACATTCAAGCACGGCATCAACAGCGCCGAACTATAAAGACATCACGGGTTTAAGCCGTTCCAGCAACTGTCTTCAAATTAAGCGATCTGAAGATTGAGTTCTGCCCAGGGAGTACGATGTTTAATCATTGCATTCAAAATGGTCAGGAGTTTGCGCATACAAGCGACCAGGGCCACCTTTGGGCACTTACCGGCTGTTCGCAGTCGATTGTAAAAAGCGCGAATGGTCGGATTATGTCGGCTTGCTACCAGGGCAGCCATGTAAAGACAGGCCCGTACCGTGGCGCGCCCGCCCCAGATGCTGCGGTGGCCTTTAAACTTACCGCTGTCCCTGTTAAGCGGGGCGATTCCCACCAGGGCCGGCGATCTGTTTACGGTTAAGCTTTCCGAGCTCCGGCAGTTCGGCAATCAGCGTACGGCTTACGGCTGGTCCGATGGCGGGAGCACTTTGGAGCAGATCCTCATTTTCTTTCCAGATCGGGCTTTGGCGGATCGCTTGGTCCAAATCCTTATTGGCGCGCCCCAGTTCGGCTCGAGCCAGCGAAGATGGGCCTTAATGCGTTTTGTAACCGCTTTGGGTGCGCTTTCGAGTCGGTTTTTCTCTGCCACCATCATCTCAATGATCTGGCGGCGCCGGGCGATGAGCGCTTGAAGCTCCTGGGTTGCCTCATCCGGCAAAGGGCGCACGGCCGGGCGGATCGCTTCGGCATAGCGGGCCAAAATCAAAGCATCCATCCGATCGGTCTTGGCCAACTGGCCCGTAGCTTTGGCGAAGTTTCTGACGTGGCGCGGGTTAACGATCGTAAAACGCAGCTCCGCGCTCGCCAGAGCACGGCTGATCCGGCGTTCAAGACCACCGGTGGCTTCGAGCACAATCAACCTAGGACGCAGCTCTCTCCACTGCCCTACCAAACCTTCGATCGAAGCGTCGTCGTGCGCCATCGACTGACACTCACCCGATGGATAACTC
>JAJONK010000239.1 GCA_021323355.1 Deltaproteobacteria bacterium | reverse complement strand
CGGCCCATCATCAGCATGCCGCGGTTCTGCGGCTCCTTCCAACCGCCCTGGCGCAGCAAAGCTTCGTTGAACTTCAGGCGCTTGAAAAGCATCACCATCAATCCGACGGTAGCTTCGGCAACCCCCAGGTAATTTTCCGGCGTCGGGCTGTTGCAGCAGAGAATGCCGAGGTCGGTGGCCGCATCGACATCAACGGTTTCTATGCCGATGCTCGACTTTACGACGGCTTGGAGGTTGGCGCAGGAATCGAGAATTTCGCCGCCGATGATATCGCGGCCCGAGGGAAATACCACCGCGGAGTCGCCAATCAATTCGACCAGCTCGCGCCGGGGGTATTTGTACTCGCGGAAGTCGTCCTGGTTTTTCCCCATCACCAGTTCACAACCGGCGCCGCGCAGAATTTCTTCCGCGACTTTGAGCCGTGTCGGACCGGTAAAGCAAACTTTACGTCTTGTTGCCATAGGTCGGGCCTCAGCTGAGGTTGTAAAGCTTTTTCGCGGTCTCAGCGAGCAGCCATTTCTTGGCCTCGTCGTTGAGATCTTTTCGTCTGGCGAGGTGATCGATGTTTTCAGGAAATTCAGTGTCCCAATGCGGGTAATCCGAAGCATAATAAATGACGTTGTGCGAAATCACCTCAGTGGTAGCGCCAATCAAAGGCTCGTAGTCCTCGGCATGGAAGTAGATCCGCCCTTCCTTGAAGTATTCCGTTGGCTTCTTCTTGCATTTGGGAGCTTCCACCGGACCCCGCTTTTCCCACTCCTCGTTCATTCGCCCGAACCAGTAGGGCGCCCAGCTACAACCCGCCTCCATATAAGCAACCCGGAGTTTGGGAAATTGATCGAAAACGCCGCGGAACATCATGCTCGTGCACTGCATCATTTGGGCAAAGGAATGAGACAGCGTATGAACTTCGATAAACTGATCGAACATGTCGGCGGCAAAATAATGCGGACCGCGCACGGTGGCGTGAATTCCGACCATGCAGTCGAGCTTCTCCGCTTCCTGGTAAATCGGCCAGAAGCTCTCGTGCCCCAGTGGCAGTCTTAAGCCCACTGCCGGCAGCATGACACCGGGCAGCTTGAGTTCCGTTATGGCGCGCCGCAGCTCTTTGACCGCTTCAGGCACATCCTGAAAAGGGACCAGCGCAACCGCCTTGAGCCTTGGGCTTACCTTCTGAAACTCTTCCGAAACAAAGTCGTTCCATGCCTTGGAATAAGCCACCGCCACATCGGGCTCGCGGATCCAACCGACGCTGAGGCCATTGGTGGGATAAAGCACCGCGGTCGAAACACCGCCCCGATCCATCGCATCAAGCCAGCTTCTGGCATCTCTCGCGCGAGTACCTAATGTACCGCCGAGTGAACGGTCCCAGCTGTCGCGCGGCGTCAGTGTAGCGGCTCGATCGCGATAACGTGCGTCCATATACTGTTTGAGCTGGTTGTCCTCTTCCGTAATGTGGCCATCGGCATCAATGACTTCAAAATTGTGCGCCATAATGACTAATCCCTTTCTTTTTCGATTCCTCTCAAACCGTCTACGCCTCAACGGACTTCTGTGTCAAGAGAACGGTGTACCCAATAAACGATTCAGGCTATTCTGTGAGCGCGTTTTCGCCAGCGGTCGCAGCCGGCGATTTAAAGGAGCAGAAGAGCCTATGAAGAAATACTGTTATTGGGGAGTTCTGATCGCCTGGGTATTGTGGATCCGAACTCAGAGCCCCACGACTGATAGTTGGAATGCCTTACCGGGTTTTGAAAGCCGCGAACTGTGCGCCGTTAATGCCAAGGAGAAGTTGGCTGTGTGGCGGCAGTTCAAAGATGCCGTGATCAGCGACAATACCGTTACATTCACGGACAACAACACCACCATGACCTATATTTGCTTGAGCGACGACGAAGATCCGCGGCGTAAGCCGAAGCCACTGGCACCCAAGCAGCCGGTCAGTTAGCCGGCTGATTAGAAGTCTCGTCTCTCGACACTTCGATAAGCGCAGTGCTGGCAACGTTCCAACTCGTGTTCGTGCCCGCGTGTTCGTAATCATTCGGAAATTCCTCAATCACGTTTGCACCACACGATCACGAGGACTCGGGCTACCTTCAGAGCTTTGGGAGCAGCGCGCTGCGGAGCTACAGAAGCAATCTGTCACGTTCCCCGAAATGATCACGCGTTCTCTATCTTACCAATCACTTCCTGCGCCAACCATTCCATCCGCTCGAGGGTCTCGGCGGCGCTGGGACGGCGCACGTCAAAGATCAAGGTATCGACACCGGCATCACGATAGTCTTGGATATCGCCGATGATCTCATCATTGGCGCCGACGAACCTTCTTCTCTTGCCGGGAACGGTTTGTTTTTCGCGATCGTACAACGAACCTTTGAACGCGACGAGAATGGCATCCGGATTTCGACCTTCGGCTTGAGCAAAGCCGCGCAGAGTCTCTACATCCTGCTTTAGATCTTCGGGTTCGAGAGGAATGGTGGGAACCCCGCCGATGGGATGCCAACCATCGCCGAGTTGTCCTGCGCGTCTCAAAGCTTGCCTGCTGTGCCCGCCTATCCATATCGGTATGGCCGGCTTCTGCACCGGTTTGGGCAAAAAAATAATATCGGAAAAGCTGCAATATTCTCCATGAAAAGAGGGATTATCCTGGGTCCATAGCTCTCGAAACGCGCGGATATATTCATCGGTCACCCGCCCTCGCTCCGGGTATGGCGGCGCCTTCAAATTTTCAAATTCCTCCTTCATCCAGCCGACCCCTAGTCCGACAATGATCCTGCCGTTGGATAGAACATCGAGCGAAGCGAGCATCTTAGCGGTAATCACCGGATTGCGATACGGCGCGATCATAACGCTGGTAACGAAACGTATGCGGGTGGTTGCCCCGGCGAGAAAGCCGATGGTGGTCAATGTCTCGAGATGATAGCCGGCGCCCGGGTATTTGCCGTCGGCTGTGTAAGGATAAGGGACTGAGATATTCTTGGGCACGATGATGTGATCGGCAACCGTAATACAGTAAAACCCCAGCTCCTCGGCGCGACGGGCAAACCGTACCAGGTCTTGTGACGTCACGGTGTCGGTCGATGCCGGTAGATGGAGTCCAAACTGCATAGCGCTTCTCCGTTTCGAAGTATCTATTGGAACATCTGGTTGGCGGGCTGCTCAAAATCCTCAGAGGCAAGCCCGAGTCCGTAATCCTGTCCGTGCAAACGTGATCGAGAACTCCGAATGAACACGGACACGCGAGCACGAAGACGAATTGAAGCGAGCCGGCCGAGTGCAACGAAGCCTTATGAAGCTTCAGCGGCCTGCAGCGCGATTGCATCTCCCGTGTGAATCACATCATCGCTGAGAATCGCCGCCTTCAGACCGCTGCGGTTTTCCAGCGCGCGAAAAATGCCGGGGATCTGTGAAACCTTCTCCAAATGAGCGCAGGGCTCGAACAGGCGAATGCCACGCATCACTACGTTGCCGATCATGAAGTCTCGATCCAGCAGTTCGATCAACGGCACACCGCGGGTGATAATGTTGCGCCTAGTCTTATTGCCAGCAATCGTTACGTGATGTTCCGAAGCCGCCATCTCGAGAACTTCCTGTTCGATCAGACTGACAGCTTTGTCGGGCCGCTTTGCTGCTGCCCAAGAATCGCGAAAGAAACGATCGCCTTCCAAGCCGCGATCGGCGAAGGCCCGCACCTGCGCCACCGAAATCATCGGACCGGCGGGCTCTGGAGCGATGTACAGGTTAACCACGCTTCCCTTCCAAGCAGCGCTGGGCTTTAAGCCGCGCCATAGTTCCGGTGGCGTCTCCCAGGCAAATTTCGCTTCGGCTCGTGACATAAAATTACTCCGTAAATGACAATGGCCACTGATAAGTATCAGTGGCCATCGTTCGCGTCGTTTTTAAACTGTAATGCGTTGCCGTTGGGGTCTATCCCGCGAAATCCGCGAAGAATCGGGTATCCTCGATCGGCTCTATGGTTTTGTTCTCGGCCGAGTATGCCGGTAGCGGCTTGCCATCGGGGCGCACCCGCATTTCCTCGCCGCCTTGCGGTTTGCCTTTGATGCCGGCGCCAACACGGATCACTACGAGATTGTCCGGGCCAGTGTTGTGGTAGCGGTAATAGGCGCCCTTGGGAATCATGACGCCTTGATACTTGCCGACTTTTAGCTCGTTGCCCTTTTCATCGAAGACACTCATCTGCCCCTCGAGAACGATGAAAGAATGGTCCTCGTCGAGATGGGTGTGGATCTCATTTTCACCGCCTTCGTAATTGATCTTGGTGTGAATCCACATATTCTCGGTCTCCGCCACCAACTGAGTGATGCGTCCCTGCTTCATGTACGGAGTTCTGAGGGAAAACAGTTTGGTTTGCGGCTTTTCCTCTTTATCGTATCGTGCCGCGGTTGCGCTTGCTTGCATAGTGATTCTCCTTTTCGTTGATATTCGAATTAATTATTGATGCCGTCGATTCTGAGATTATACAATTTGATCACGTTGTCTCGGACGACTTTGCGTAGAATGTCCTTCGGCAGATGTCCCAACTCCCTGGCAATGACGTCGCGCGAATGCGGCCATGTCGAAGCAGCATGCGGATAATCATTGGACCACATGAAGGTATCCTGGCCGAAATCTTCCATCAAACGGCCGCCCGCCGGATCGCTAAAGAACGTCGCATAAACCTGTTCGGCAACATACTCGCCGGGCAACTTTTTCATGTAAGGCAACGGCATCTTTGGGCTATGGCGCACGAAATACTTGTCCCATTCATGAACGAAGAACGGGATCCAGCCGACTTCATTTTCGACGTAAACGATTTTCAGTTTGGGAAACCGTGCAAAAACTCCGCTGAAAACGATGTCGAACAAAGTATTGGCAGCGTCATAAAGTTTGGTGTTGACGGTGGCTTTATAAATATCCAAGCCCTTGCGATCGAAACGGCTGTAGTTGAACCCGGTCAGAATGTGCAGGTTGGGCGGCATATCCAAA
>JAJONK010000238.1 GCA_021323355.1 Deltaproteobacteria bacterium | reverse complement strand
CGAAAATTGCTTTAGTCCGGTTCCACCACAAAGCTGCTTGAGAAAACCACGAACTCTCGTGCCTTCACCGCCAGCCAAAACGATCGCCCATACATTATTGTGGCGCACTCAGAAGCTCCTTTGCTGCGGATCGTAGATGAATGTAACGGGCACAACGGTAAGCTACTGCCACATCCTTTTGGGAGAGAACCCGAGTTGTGTTTGGCCGATGCGGCGCAACCCGTTTCGGACACGGGACAGCGACCGACTGACTTTCGCGTAAGCGACACAGAAGAAGCGATGCTTACGAGACATAGCACATCGCCCGGTATAGAAGGTTTTTGCGTCGAGCATCGCGCCTCCTCCCGCTACACGACCTCATAGCGTTTGACCGACGGTCGATCTCCGTGCAGATGTCGCGCATGTTTCTTAATTTCATCATGAGCGTCACTGACCCTGTAAGCATCGATACTTTGTTGATCCTTCCACTCTGAATAGGAGATGAATTCTCCCAGCTCGTCACTTGATCTGAGCAGTTTCTCCGAAAGGCAACCAGGCTGTTGAATCATCAACGGCGCGCAACTCTCTTTCCAGATCTGTTCTGCGTTCTTTGTTTCCTCGGGCACTACCCTGACGAAAATCAATCTTACAATAGGCATGATCAACTCCTCCGTGCTTTTTGACTCTACAAAGAACAATTCCCATGCCATGACTCATGCACTTAGCGCTTACTACTGTACTCGCCGCGCGCGTGCGCTGAGCCTCGATTTTCTCCGCTGCCTCCGCAGCGTTGTCGCTCGTAAAAATCATGGCCGCCTCCGTCCCATTCAAATAACTAGATCATGATCGTCGTCCCACATGGGAGAATGGCAAAATAGCCAAGCCAAGCAATTCCACCCAGTTGAAGAAGTGGCATGTAGGTTGCTCACTTTGAAGCGAGATCAAACTGGCTGTGGAGGATTACGTAATGAAACAGGCATTCGGAAGTGGCGATCGGGGGGAATTTTCCGGCAGCGCTCGTTTTGAATCCAAGGATGCGGATTTTTCCGACGATATTTTGTCTCAAATAAGTAGCATGCCGCTCGGCATTCATGCGGCGACTAATCAGAACCGTCGAATGGAAATCATGGGAGAGTTCATCTTGGTGCAGGCGATCCTTCGTGAAGCCATTCGGACGTATCAGAAGTACGCGGTAAAAAAAGGTACTCGCGCGACCCGACTATTTCGCGACGTCAACGAATGGTTTTCATCCGATGACCGGCATTGGTTCTTTTCATTCGTCAACGTTTGCGACACTCTCGGGCTCGAGCCTACTTACATTCGCACCGGGCTCAAGCTATGGCGCGAGCGTAAGCTGCAAGCGAACGGTGTGTCTTCGGCTATTCCGGACTATCAGCCAATTGCCAGGAATTCGCGCCAGCGACTGTTGGCTAATGAACTGAGAAGTTAACGACAGCATTGCCAGTCTCGACTAGCTAAACGACTGGTCGCCGCCAGGGCGATTTCAGAATGTCAAATACCGAACAAGAGATAGAGCGGTTAGTCGAGGAAATCAGCCGCGCTATTCAACGGGGCCCGGCGGATCAGCGGGACGAGCTCCGTTCGTATGCTTCGTCCCTGATCAACGATATCGCTACAGGAGCGCCGGTTCCGCCAAGCCAAACTTCAGGTCAAACTGAACGCCGTCCATTTGGTTTAGTCGCCGCAGGATTGGCTCTACTAGTGATCGGCGCTGGCTTCGCCTTGATGATTCCACCCATCGGATTAACCCTCATGGCCTTGGGAGTAGTTCTCGCTATATGGGGTGGAATAGCTGGATGGTGGACGACTCGCGGAGATGATGTGCAAGCTGGCAATCAGGGAAGGCGATGAAGCGATTTCTCTAGTTCCTCTCCGCGAACCTAAGTGCTCGTCTGTGTTGTTTTTAGGACACGGGCGGAGTAGTGTGTCTCAAATGAGACACGAATCTGGTTGGCCAATGGAACCTCACGGGTTTAACAACGGGCACGCATCTTGCGCCGGCTAAATAATGCGTTGCTAACGTTTGTTCCTCATGCAGCTATCCCAACGTTTCGTTTCGGCGCATTGTGAACCTATAAACATAGAAAGAACGAGTATCCATTGAGATGAGCGCGACGATCTTAGTTTGTGACGACGATTCGGTACCCCGGCGAAATATTGCCAGCGTATTGGAAGAAGAGGGCTATACCGTTCACCAAGCTGAGGATGGCAAGGCTGCAATCGACGCGATTAATCAGATCGACTTCGACTTGGTTTTAACCGATCTAAAGATGCCCGGTGTCGACGGTCTCAGCGTGTTGAAGCATGTGCGGAGTATTTCGCCCCAAACGTTAGTAATTCTTATGACCGCCTTCTCATCAGTGGACACGGCGGTAGAAGCCTTTCGTCTTGGAGCGCAAGACTACATCCTCAAGCCGATCGTGATTGAAGATGTCATCAGGAAAGTCGGCCGGTTTCTCGAGCATAAGAATCTAGTCTGGGAAGTCGAGATGCTGCGCCGTGAGATTAACCGTTCGTCGGAGCCCACCAGCCTGGTAGGCAGTAGCAAGCCGATTCAAGATATTTTTAAAATCGTTTCAAAAGTCGCGGCAACCAATTCAACGGTCTTGATCACCGGCGAGAGCGGCGTCGGCAAAGAAGTCGTCGCCCGAACCTTGCATTTGCAAAGCCTGTCTAAAGACAAAGTATTTCTGCCGGTGAATTGCAGCGCGATTCCCGACACTCTGCTCGAAAGCCAGCTCTTCGGCCATGCCAAAGGAGCGTTCACCGGCGCCATCAATGCTCAAGAGGGGCTATTTCAAAAAGCTCAGGGCGGGACCATTTTCCTCGATGAAATCGGGGAAATGCCGTTGACTCTCCAACCCAAGCTGTTGCGCGCCATCGAAACCAAAGAAGTTTTAGCTGTCGGCTCGACCCAGCCGGTCCGCTTAAACGTGCGAATCATCGCTTCGACCAATCGGGATCTTGAACGGGAAGCCGGCGAGGGTAAGTTTCGCGAAGATCTTTTTTACCGTTTGAATGTCGTGCATGTCTGGGTGCCGCCGCTGCGAGAACGGCGCGAAGATATTCCGTTACTGGTGGATTATCTGATTTCACGCCACAACCGGGAGATGAAGAAGGCGTACAAGGGCGCGGACAACTCGGCAATGAAGGTTCTAATGTCGCTTCCTTGGAAGGGCAACATACGCGAGTTGGACAACGTGCTCGAGCGCGCCATGATCTTGGGCGACGGCGAATGGATTACGCCGGAGCATTTGCCTGAATCTGAGATTCCCGAGAACGACCGAAATGTCACGGCAAACAATTTGCGCGTTGCGGTCGAGTCATATGAGAAAAGCCATATCGCCAATGTTCTGAGGGACACCGCCGGCGATCGGACACGAGCAGCGGAGCTCCTCGGATTGAGCCGATCTTCGCTCTACCGTAAGATGGAAAAGCTCAACATCCGTGACGATTGATCGACTCCTGCCACTCTCCAACATTGCCTGGCCATCGGATGCATCCGTCAGAGCTTACAGCTTTTCCAACCACCGCTGATTCCTATCTACCCCTTAACGTAAACCGTCGAACCGTAAGTACTTCGCGTGCTGGGATTTCAAACGCCCTGTTGAGCGCCATCGCAATCGCCGCACTCCTTGACGTGTAGAAAAGCATGACCCGGAACAACCCTGGCAATCGCAGCCGAAAAAAGCAAAACGCCAACACCGCCTCCATGACTCGGAAGCCACCTACCGAGAGCCGTGGGCGCGATTTAGTTGAGCCCCGCATCCGTGCCGTTATTAAGGGAGTCAAGCCGCAGATAGAAGATGGCCACTTTCCGATCAAACGAGTGGTTGGCGATCGTGTCACTGTCGAGGGCGATATCTTCACCGATGGGCACGATGCCTTGTCGGCCCGCCTGCTGTTTCGCGCAGGCGATGATGCAGACTGGCACGAAACGTCGATGGAGGCGCTGGTGAATGACCGCTGGCAGGGCGCTTTCAACATCACCAAGCTGACGGATTATTTTTATACACTCGAAGCATGGGTCGATCGCTTCAAATCCTGGCGTGAAGGTCTGAGCAAAAAAATTGCTGCCGAACAAAACGTCAGCGTGGAATTAATCGAGGGCGCTGAACTGGTGTCGGAGGCCGCCAAACGGGCTCGAGGCAGCGACGCGGAGTTATTGACAGCCTATGCGGCAGCGTTACGTGCGAAAGAAGCCGACGCGGTTCAAAAAGCGCTCGAGGAGGAGCTGGCTGCCCTCATGAGCACGCATGCAGACCGGCGCTGGGCGGCGCGTTATGACAAGCAGCTTCGCATCGTCGTCGATCGGCCATTGGCCGAGTTCAGCAGTTGGTACGAGATGTTTCCCCGTTCCTGCGCCGGCCAGCCAAGAAAACACGGGACGTTCAGCGATTGCATGGCACGCCTACCGTACGTTGCCGAGTTGGGGTTTAGCGTGCTTTACTTACCGCCGATTCACCCAATCGGCCACTCCTATCGGAAAGGTAAAAACGGCAGTCTCGCCGCCGGCCCGGATGACGTCGGCAGCCCATGGGCGATCGGCTCTGAGGAAGGCGGCCATAAGTCAATTCACCCGCTACTCGGCACCTTGGCAGATTTCAAACAGCTGGTCGAGAAAGCCCGAGAGCACGAGATCGAGATTGCACTGGACATCGCCTATCAATGCTCGCCCGACCATCCTTATGTCAAGGAACACCCGCAGTGGTTTCGCCAACGGCCTGACGGCACCATTCAGTACGCGGAAAACCCGCCCAAGAAATATCAAGATATTTATCCGATAGATTTTGAAACCGAAGACTGGCGCGCTCTGTGGGACGAATTGAAGAGTGTTCTGTTGTTCTGGTGCCAACAAGGGGTGCGAATTTTCCGGGTCGATAATCCTCACACCAAAGCCTTCCGATTCTGGGAATGGGTTATTGCTGAGGTCAAAAAGGACCATCCGGAAGCGATTTTTCTCGCGGAGGCGTTTACCCGTCCTAAAGTCATGTACCGCCTCGCCGAGCTCGGCTTCA
>JAJONK010000237.1 GCA_021323355.1 Deltaproteobacteria bacterium | reverse complement strand
TACAGAGAAGTTAGATCATTGTAGTCACGGGGATTCTTTGATCTGGAGCCGGGTTGGCGATTCTTGATTGACTTTTGTATACCCCTATCTATAAGCTCACGCAGCCGGTTGGATCGACCAAGGAGGATTTCTCATGTCGTATGACTTACTCATCAAAGGCGGCCGCATTTACGATGGCAGTGGATTGCCTTCCTACCTCGGTGATGTGGCGGTTAAGGATGGTCGCATTGTTGAAATGGGGCGGATCAGCGGCAGCGCGCAGCGAATCGTGAATGCCGATGGTCTTGCCGTGTCGCCGGGTTTTATCGATTTTCACACGCACCTCGATGCCCAGCTTTTATGGGATCCCTTGGCCACCTCTTCCTGCTACCACGGTGTGACCACCGTCATACCCGGAAATTGCGGGCTGTCGCTGGCGCCCTGTAAGGAACAGGACCGTGAGACGATATTGAAAAGCTTCGAGCGCGTTGAAGCGATTACGCTGCCGGCTCTGAAAGCCGGAGTGAAGTGGGGCTTTACTGCCTTCGGCGAATACCTCGACGCTCTGCGCGGTCACCTGGGAATTAACGTCGCATCACTGGTGGGCCACTGCGCACTGCGCCAATTCGTAATGGGCGAGGCCTCCATCGAGCGCGCCGCGACCGCGGCGGAGATTCATCAGATGAAAGAAGTGCTAAAGGCCAGCGTGCGCGCGGGCGCCTCCGGTTTTTCGACCAATCAAAATCCCGTGCACATGTATGCCGACGGCACGCCGATCCAGAGTCGCTTTGCCACGGACGAAGAGATTATCGAGCTCGCCTGCGCGCTGGGCGAGATCAACCAGGGCGCCGTGCAGATTTCCCGGGGCTCACTGGGTGTTTCGGTGCCGATGCGCGAGAGCGTGCAGCTGTTCGACGAAATTTCCAGCCGTTCCGGCCGGCCGGTGATCTGGCAGAGCATCACGCACCGCTGGGATAAGCCCAATGAATGGCGCCAGCTCTTGGATCTCGCCAAAGAGTCGATCGACCGAGGCGTGCAGTCCTATCCGTTGTGCAATGCCCGTTTGTTCAACAACCGGCTCACGATGAAGAACGCCCAAGTGTTCGATGACCTGCCGACCTGGAAGACAATTCTATTCTTACCGCTGGAAGCGCGCATCGAAGCGATCAAAGATCCGGATACGCGCAAGAAGATGCGCTATGAAGCGGTCGAGGAGAAGAAGTCGTCGCGTTTCTCGCGACGCTGGGATCTGGTGTATCTGATCAACGCCGCCACTCCGGCGAATAAATATCTGGAAAAAAAGAGCGTGGCGGAGATCGCCAAAATACGCGGTCAGGATGTGATCGACGCCTTCCTCGATCTCTCGCTCGAGGAAGGGTTGGACACCGAGTTTCAAACCTCCAGCACCAATGGTGACGAAGAAGCGGTGGCCGAGATCATCCGCAGCCCCTACGTTCTCGTCGGCCAGTCCGATGCCGGCGCGCATCTGATCTACGATGCGGGATTTGGCTACTCGACCCGCCTGCTTGGTTACTGGGTGCGTGAGAAAAAAATCATGAGCCTGGAAGAAGGCGTGCGCAAACTGACCTTCATGGTTGCATCAATCTTCGGCCTGCAAGGGCGCGGCTTGCTGCGCCGCGGCATGGCCGCAGATCTAGTTCTGTTCGATCCGGCGACGATCCGTGAGTGCGACCCGGAAATGGTGCAAGACTTGCCAGGTAACGAAAAACGCTTCATCCAAAAAGCAACGGGCATCGAAATGACGATCGTCAACGGCGAAGTATTGGTTGATAAGGGCAATCACACTGGGGCGCTGCCAGGCAGCGTGCTGGGCAGCGGCAACGGCCACGGCCTCCAGGCGGCGGCATAGAAGATCAGCTGCAGAGTTAAGGAGAAAACAACGAATGTACTACGGTGCGCGGGGAATCGTCGGGTTGGTGAAGCCCACGTATCGTCCGGGATCGATGGAGAGTTTCATCAAGCTCATGCCGGAGGGGGTTGGCTTTATTCCCGCGCATGCCGGGATTCGCGCCGGGAATGAAAAAGAGCTGCAGGAGGCTTTGACGGTTGCCGAAAAGAAAGTGGCGCGCTTGGCGGAATTGGGCGCGGATGTGGTGATGATCATGGGGGCGCCGCCGACAATGGTGCGCGGCCATGGTGCGGATCGTGCGATCGCCGATTCGCTGACCAAGAAATACAAAATTCCCGTCACTGTGGCGACGATCGCTCAGGTCGATGCGTTCCGAGCGCTACGAATGAAAAAACTGGTCGGCATTACTTATTTTCAAGACGATATGAACCAGCGGTTCGCAAAGTTTTTGCAGGACGATGGCTTCGACGTTAAAGCGATGAAAGGCATCGAGGTGCCGTTCAAAGACGCTGGCAAGCTTTCGCCGGAGGCGATCTATAACTTCGCCAAGAAAGTGTTCATCGAGCACGGACCGGTTGATGGCATCTACATGCTCGGTGCCGGTTGGCACAACCTGCCGGTGATCGAGATGCTGGAAAAAGATCTGAAGACCACAGTGGTTTCGAGCATTCCCGCGCAGGTCTGGGCTACCAAGAAAATCCTGCACCTCAATGAACCCGTTACCGGTTATGGGCGCCTGCTTACCGAAATGCCCTGAAAATTGATTATTGGAGTTTCGGATTGATGAAAAAGTTTTCTGTCGTGAAGGTTCTTGTCTTTGTTTTGGCGCTAGGGCTGTGGACCGGGACGTCACCTGCTCTGGCGCAGAGCGTAAAGGAAAAGGCCGAAGCTGAAGGTAAGCTGATGTTTTATGCCACCTTCAATGCCGCTGATTCAAAGATGCTGACCGATGGGTTTAAGCAAGCATATCCGAAGATCGACGCAGCTTTTTACCGTGGCACCGATGCAGCTATCATGGAAAGGATTTTGACCGAAAACCGCGCCGGGCAGAATCTCTGGGACGTCGCTGTGACGACAAGCTTTTACGGTCACAATTTAACCAAACGAGGTCTGTTTGCCGCCTACGATTCACCGGAGCGCAAGTTTTTCAAAGATGGTTACAAAGACCCACATGGCGCGTGGACATCGGTCTATACCAACTACGCGGCTTTCGGCTACAATACCGGCACCGTGCCCAAAGGCAGCATACCCCAATCCTACACTGATCTGTTAAAGCCCGAATGGAAGGGTAACATCGGCATGGATAGCAAAGCCTATGAGTGGTTCGGCACGATGCTTAAAGCCATGGGAGAGGAAAAAGGTTTAGCGTACATGCGTGAGCTGTCCAAGCAGACGCAGTTGCGTTCCGGGCGCACGCTACTCGCTCAGCTCGTGGCAGCGGGAGAATTCAAGGGAGCGCTGACTGCATACTCGCAGACCTTTGAAGTGCTGAAGCCTAGCGGTGCTCCGGTCGACTGGGTTTACTTAAATCCGGTTTTTGCCAATATCCATCCCGCCGGTATTTCCGCAAAAGCGCCCCATCCCAATGCCGCGCGGTTGTTCATCGATTTCGTCTTATCAAAACGGGGCCAAGAAATCGTTCGCAAAATGAACAGGATTCCCGATCGGACGGATACGCCGCCGGCACAAGCGCGCTTGATGGAAGGCATCAAGCCGGCTTTCGCGCCGGTCGAAGTTCTTGAAGACTTCTCAAGGTACGGCAAAACGTTCGATGACATCTTCGCTGCGCGATAGCGCCTGAGGCCAAGAACGTTCAGCCGTTTAAGCTGCAACAGTCAAATGTCACCAATAGCTCGTCGATGAAAATCGTTGTCCGTTTTTTAACTAAAGAGTTTACCTCCGGATCGGGAAACGTCCGTGCTTTGGGCGGGGTCGATTTCGAGGTGCGCGACCGGGAGTTTTTTGGCATCATCGGACCTACCGGCTGTGGCAAAACCACCTTATTGCACATCATCGCAGGCCTCGAGCAACCGACAACCGGATCCGTCGAATTCATCGGCGAGAAAAGAACCAAATCGATGGTCTCTATGGTTTTTCAGGAATCGGCGCTGATGCCGTGGCGAAGCGTCGAGGAAAACGTCCCGCTCGGAGCGGAGTTTCGTAATGAGCACCCCTCGATATTGAAACGGGTCAGCCAGTTCTTCCTGGAGGTGGTTCGCCTGCTGGATTTCGGCAAGGCCCGACCCTACGAGCTTTCCGGGGGGATGAAACAAAAAGTCGCCATCGCTCGCGCCCTCGCCAATGATCCCGAAGTGATTCTCATGGATGAGCCGTTCGCCTCGCTCGATGCACAGACCCGACTGCTGATGCGGGAAGAGCTGCTGCGCATTTGGGAGCGCGACAAGAAAACCGTTATTCTGGTGACGCATAATCTCGATGAAGCGGTCATGCTCTGCGACCGTATCGCGGTTATGAGCTCGGCGCCCGGGTTAATCAAGAGCATCATCACGGTTGATGTGCCGCGGCCGCGCAACTTTCGCAGCATGAAAGATCCCGACTTTGCCAGATGCACAGAAAAGATCTGGGATCTGCTGCGCTATGATGTCGATCAAGCGATGCGGCAAAATTCTGTTTGAGATTGTCTTGCGGCCGTACCGGAAGCTTAGCAACCCACCTCGTTCTATATCCTACTCCTGATCCGCTGCTGACTCCGTTAGACGCCAAAATCGACTACGACGAATGACAAGAGTTACGAACAAGGAAACGATTTGCCGGTTGTGCATATGGACTCTGGTGTACTTGATTCCCGCCTACCAAGCGATGCTGCCGATCGAGGACCCGGATATCTGGTGGCACTTAAGAACCGGGCAATGGATCGTTGCTCATGGCCATGTCCCGGTCGAAGACCCATTCTCTATCTACGGCGCGGGAAAGCCGTGGATCGCCTATAGCTGGCTGTTCGAGGTCCTGGTTTACGGTCTGCATAGATATTTTGGTTTGACCGGGTTGTGCCTTTTGTCGCTGAAGTCCTCCTGCTGGCGGTGATTTTTGCCAGCCTAAAACCGCTGCTAAGCCCGCGCCCATGGCTCTTCACCATTTTATTCACTGCTATAGAGTTGATACTTATCTTTATTCTGCGCCGCTCATGGAAGCTTCTTCCCGCCTTAATTTTGCCTCTGGTATTTGCCCTCTGGGCCAATTTGCACATACAGTTTGTTTATGGATTAGCCATCTTAGGTTTTGTGGCGCTTGAATCGTTCCTCAATCGTTTCACGAGATCCGGTTTGCCGCAAAGCGCTAATCAGGTTTTGTCGGTGACGCATTCGTTGCTGCTTCTTGGATCATGTTTGCTTGCAACCCTGGTAAATCCCTATCACTACCGTGTTTACCTGGCGATCCTAGAATATGTTACCCAGAGCGGGGCTTTCCAGAACATCTCTGAGCTGCATCCCATGTTCTTCCGTTCCTTCCCAGATTGGTTGGTTCTTTGTTTAACCTTAACCGGGGCGTTTGTATTGGGTTGGCAGAGACGCTGGAACATTTTTCATTTGGCTTTGTTCGTGACGGCGGCTTGTTTTGCCTTTCGCGCGCGGCGCGATGTATGGTTCATGGCTTTAGCGGTGGCGGCCATCGTTAGCGAGTTCGCCAGTACAGAAAAGTACAGTGGGTATTTTGACTTCACCAAGGAAAGAGTAGCGGCGGTGATTCTTTCTTTATTCCTATGTTTGTACGGGCTGAGCCATATTCGCGATGTTTCAGAAAATTCCTTGGCCAAAGCCGTTGAATTGCATTTTCCCGCCCAGGCAGTGAAGTTCATCAGATCCAGTCAGCTTCCAGGGCCTCTCTATAATTCTCTCGATTGGGGAGGTTATCTGATTTGGAATCTGCCCGAGTTGCCGGTCTCGATCGACGGCCGCACGAACTTACACGGTGATGAACGCATCGCCAATTCGCTGGCGACGTGGAATGGTAGCACCGCGTGGAATAAAGACCCTGAACTTTTGCGCGCCCGCTTGATCATAGCCCAAACAGGTAAGCCGTTGACGCATGTCATGCGCGGTGATGCGCGTTACCGACTGGTTTATGAAGACAACACGGCTGTAGTGTTTGTGGCCGATCGGAGTGTGTTATAACTGTTACGATGTGCCGGGCGAGATTTGCCTGGCTCAGCTTAGGCGTGGGACTATCGATAAACATAGAATCATTGCAGTCGACACAATGAAGCCAATTGTTTAAACAAGGGGGAGTTATGCTCAACGTGTTCTCGCAGCGAGTTTTTCTTTTCGCCCTAATATCAATCCTCGCTCTCGCCGGCTGCGCGACAACGCGGTCGCAACAGGATTTTTCATCCATCATGGCTGATAAAGAACGCCCGGATACTGAAAAGGCGTTGGACTCGACCCGCAAACCGAACGAGGTGCTCGCGTTTTATGGAGTTAAAAGCGGCGATAAAGTCGCCGATATCTTCGCCGCGCGCGGCTATTACACCGCGATCTTATCTCAGGCGGTGGGCCCCGGGGGAATGGTCTACGCTGTGGTTCCGGCATCCCGGCCGGAACTGACTGAACGCATGAAAAATCCGAAGTTCGCCAACGTCCGGTTAGTGGAAGGACCGTTGGATAAACTGGCCTTGCCGCAGGACGGCTCTCTGGATTTCGCCTTGATACATTTGAATTATCACGATCTCTCTCCCGAAGTGCGTATCGCGATGAACAAAAGAATTCTTGGCGCTCTGAAGCGAGGCGGTGTTTATGGTGTCGTCGATCACTCAGCCAAAGAAGGGAGCGGAAACGAGGCGGTGAAAACGCTTCATCGCATCGATAAACTATTGGTCATCAAGGAAGTAACCGGTTCAGGGTTCAAGCTGGCAAAAGAAGGGACGATGCTTAGCCGGCCGGAAGATAAACGGGACTTCAACGTAAACAAAGAGCGAAATCTGAGCGATCGCTTCGTACTGGCCTTCCAGAAACCCTAGGGCAAATACCAGGTGTTGGCGGTGGGGATTAAATAAAGCCGTCTATCGAGACCGCGGCGGCTAAGGGCCTGATCTAACAAATTCGCAATTGCTTTCGAAGCCGGTGCTAACGCCGCGGCTTATCTGCAGCGGGGTAAGTAAAACTATATCTCTGTGACCTGGCGAAGCTTCAGTTTTCGCTTGGCCTGCTCCAGCACGTAGCGCCCCACCGCGAGATCCTCATCAGCGATACCGTTGGATTGAAAAAAGATTCTCTTGGGCCGGGGTTGCGGGGCGCCGCTGCCGACAAATCTTTCCAGAGGAACGACATCCTCCCAACGGGCGATGCCGGACTGACAAGCATCGATCAAATCACCGCTGTCCACTCTCGCAGCGGCCACGTCATCGGCAACGATGAGATCCATTTGCCGAATCAAGCTGCCCGAGACTTCGTGCTTGAAGGCTCCGTTTGCGCCGATGGATGCAACCAGCGCCTCCTGTTTAAGGTTCTTGCCGTCGGCAACCGGAGTGGTGGAGTTGGTCGAGACGACAATAATATCCGACTCGCCTTCAACCTCTTCAACAGAGGATGCCTCGCGCCAGTCCGCTTCAACTATTTCGCTCATTTGTTTGATGAATTGTTTGCGCCGCTTGGGAGTCCTTCCGAAGACCACGATCCGTTCGATCCGACACGCGTGTGCAACTGCTTCCACCTGAAAAGTGGCTTGCCAGCCCGGCCCGATAACTCCCAACGTAGTAGCATTCGGCGGCGCCAGATACTTGGCGGCGACGCCCGTAGCGGCGCCGGTCCGCAGGCTGCTGAGATAGCCCATATTGATGATTGCCTGGATTTGCCCGCTCTTGCCGTTATAGAGCGTGACTGTGTTTGCTTGAGCGATGTACGCGCGCAAGCAAAACAGGTCGTAACCCTGATGCCAGGCAGCCATGATGTTAATTTGCTTCTCGTTTCCTTTGAGCCGGCGGCGTGGCAAACCGCGTATCTTGCCGGCCGCTCGATCTCGAAACATTTTATCGAGAAGATCGACCGCCCGCGCCATGTTGATGAGCTTTTTGCTTTGTGGTTCACCAATAAGTAAAGCCATGTTCGTTGTCGTCCTCCATGCGTTCTATCAAGCCGCTGAAAAGCCTCATATGCTTCGATGCGTTTGGCCGACTCGCTTCAACCCCTTGAATCGTACGCCTCAACTCGTCGAATTTCGCACGCCTTGCTCCTGAGGTCTTTTGAGCAGCCTGTACCCAGAGCTTGTCCAACGTTCTATAGCGCAAGGGTAAAATCCCGGCAACAAACAATGGCTATTTCTTACGACGGTACAGGCAAGAACGACTGGTGCCAAGCGCCCGCCAGCATGCTTTCCCTTGACCCGCGAGGTTAATCATCTAACAATGTCGACATGAAACGCTGTCCTAATTGTTCCGTTGAATACGAAGACAATATCGGTTTCTGTACCAAGGACGGTAGAGCGCTGGTGACGGCCAATACGAGCCGGGCCCGGCTTTGCCCGCACTGCGCAAACAGCATTGAGGAAAATGCTGCGAAGTGTCCTTATTGCAAGGCGGAGTTCGGGAGCGCCGAGGAGAGACCTCAATGGCCAGGGCGGGATGAGATGGCTGGCCAACCCGCTCATAGCCGTGGCCAGGCTGGCAGCCGGGCTTGGACGAAACCTGCGATGGCGACGCTGGCGGCGAGTTTGATAGTCGTTCTCGGTTTAGGTCTCTTTCTAATCGCCGGGTATCGGCAAAGGAATGATGCTCGCCAGCTGGAAGAGACCAACTCTAAGCAGGTGCACGAACGCGAGGAAAAAATCAGGACACTTGAAGGAGAACTGAAACAGCTCCGCCAAGAACTAGATAAAAGCAAAAGCCAGCTGACGTCGCTTACGGCAAAGCTGGAAGAAAACCAAAAGGAACTCTCGTCTGCGCAACAACGATTAGCCGCCGCGACACAGGAAGCGGCGCGGGTTGCGGCGAAGCGTCCGTCGATAGCGCCGGCGTCATCGGCGCGTTCGGTCAAAACGCCGGCATCGCAAACGCCACCGGCCCGCCGTTCTGCTGAGCCGGGGGTTTATGAGGTCATCCGCGCTACGAGCGTGCGTGAAGAGCCCTCGACCACTGCCCGCAGGGTTACCGACATCAACAAGGGTACAAAGATCACGGTGGTGCGCGCGGTCGGAAACTGGCTCGAAGTTCGTTCCAAGCAGGGAAGACCGCCAGGCTATGTTCGTTTAGATGATGCGATACTCGTTAGTCGAACGAACTAGGAATGCACCGCCTCGATACCTTGGAGTAAGGGCTGGTCTCGAAAATTCTGTTTAGCAGCAAACCACCCCTGTATCGAGCTAGTTGACTTACGCTAATGAGTGCTCCTAAGATTCCACAGGATGCACGTTTTGGCATTTATTCTCGCCGTATTCTTATTGTCGCCGGATCAGGCTTGGAGCCAGGGGATTCGCGGCAATCGTGGGGCTGGCCGCGGCTTCAGCGGTTTTGTGAGGTCCGGACCCACCTCCGCCGTAAGGCCGAGATTGGGCCGGCTCGATGGTTCCCTCACGGGAAATCGGATTTTTATTCCGCGTGCCCGGGTCGGTGGCGCTCACTTTGGGCGCCCACCGTTTGTCCATCGAGGTTCCGAGCTCATCTGATTCAGGGACTACCTCTATAGTGCCCGGTCTTCCGGCAGAGAATTTCGCTCCCGCCCCGCTGTTGGAGCGACCTTCCCTAAGAACGCTTCCCGAACAACTGGCGCCTTTCGATCCTACGCCGTACGAAGTTGTGGACCGGCTGCTAGCGCTCGCCGGAATAAAAGCTGGCGATCACTTGTATGATCTTGGCTCCGGCGATGGCCGGGTTCTGATCGCCGCCGCAAAAAAATATCGAATCAAAGCAGTAGGTTTTGAGGTGGACCCGGGATTGGTAAAACTGGCCCGTGAAAATATCAAGCAAGAAAATCTGGAACAGCTGGTGGAAGTCCGCCATCAGGATTTCATGACGGCCGACTTGTCGTCAGCCAGCATAGTGACGTTGTATCTCTCTCATGACGGCAATGAAGCGCTCAAGCCGGTCTTGCTGCGCCAACTCCAGCCCGGCGCGCGCGTCGTTTCGTACACTTTTAACATGGGCGATTGGCCGCCGAAGATTACCGAGGCCTATCGTGATGGAGCGGGCGACGTGCACACGTTGTACTATTGGGAAATACCACAATCAGTAGTCTATAGGTAAACAGTCGCACTAGCAGATGACGCTCATTCCCATTCTCAGTATGTTTTGGTCCGCATTCATATTTGCACGGCTGTCAGATTCATAGATGTCCTGCCCTTAGTTAATTATTCACTTCTGCTCGGACGGCTGATCGATCGGAAGATCGGCGCGGTCACCCCATTCCTTCCAGGAGCCGATGTAGTTACGGATTTTGGGAAAGCCGATTAAGCGGAGCGCCACGTAACTATGCGCGGCCCGGTAGCCTCCCTGGCAGTACGAGATAACTTCTTTGTCCGCCGTTATGCCAGCCCGGCTGTACATGGCTTTCAGCTCGGCGTCAGGTTTGAATTTGCCGCTGGCGTCCAGGTTATCGGTCCATTCGATATGAATCGCGCCAGGAATGGCTCCGCCTCGGGCCGCTCGGATTTGCGTGCCGACGTATTCGGCGCGGCTTCGAGTGTCAAGGATTGAAACATCCTTTTTATTGAGCGATTGAAGAACGTCGTCAGCGGTAGCTAGCACTTCGCGGTGCTCGCTGATTTTGAAACCGGCGCCTTTGGGGGAAGTCACTTCCGTGGTCGTCGCAAATCCTGCCGCCTTCCATGCTTGCATGCCGCCGTCGAGCAAACGCGCATTGGGATGGCCGAAGTAGTCCAGGAACCACAGCGCCCGCGCGGCGCGCATCCCCGAGTTATTCTCATACACGACCACTTCTTTGTTTTCGCTAACGCCGCGCAGTTCCAGTACGTGATGGATCATATGCATAAAAGCTTTCAGCGGCGCCTCAGTCGTATCTATAAGACTAAGACCGAACAAATCAAAATGGACCGCGCCCGGTATGTGGCCTTGAGCAAAATCCTCGGCCGGCCGCACATCGATCAAACAAACATTATCAGAGCCCAATTTGTCCTTCAGCGCCTCGGCCGATACCAGGAGCGTTTCTCGTGTGTATTGTTTTTCCATAGTCTCCCTATAGCATTAGTCGAAAAGAAACCGCAATTATTGAAAACGATATGAAAGCCCAAAAAATTCTCCATCGGATCGGGTTTCTAATCCTGCTCCTCGTTTCTACCCTCTCTCCTCCGGTCAAAGGCCGGGCTCAGAGTGAAAAGACTACTTCTACTTTCAGTTATCAACTTGCGCTCCCCGGCAGAACCCTGTCATTTCCCGCCGATCACTATTCACATCCTGATTTCAAAACCGAATGGTGGTACTACACCGGCCACCTTCAAGCGGAAAGCGGTCAGCGCTTCGGATATCAAGTGACATTCTTCCGATTCGGCGTCCGGGATCGACAGTCCAATATCAAAGAGACCCCGCTGTTTACTGAGTTGTACATGGCGCATTTCGCTCTTTCGAACATCTCGGGCAAGAATTTTCTTTTTCGCGAGCGCATCAATCGCGGCATTGGCGAGAAGGCTGGCGCCAGGACTGACCGGTTCTTTGTTTGGAACGAAGACTGGTCTGTGGAAGGCGATCGAGATAACCATAAAATTTCGGTGAAGGACCGCGGCACCGAACTCCGGCTGGAGCTAAAGTCGCTCAAGCCGCCGATACTGCATGGTCAAAATGGATACAGCCAAAAAGGCGAGGGGGAAGGCCGGGCCTCATATTATTATTCGTTGACCCGAATGCAGGCAGAAGGAGAACTCATAGTCGGCGGCAAACGGGAGAAGGTTCGCGGTTTGACTTGGATGGATCACGAGTTTGGCAGCAACCAACTCGGCGAAGATCAGCTCGGCTGGGACTGGTTTAGTATTCAGCTCGAGAATCGAAGCGAAATTATGCTTTATCTCATGCGCCGGAAGAATGGCTCCGTCGATCCGTACTCACATGGAACGGTTGTTTATGGCGATGGTACAACCCGGCACCTGACCCTGAAGGACTATCGAATAGATGTCCTCGCGCGTTGGCAAAGTTCGACGAGTGCTGCTGAGTATCCTATAAAATGGAAAGTGATTATCCCTGGTGAGCAAATCGATTTAGAAATCGCTCCGCACTTCGCGGAACAAGAACTGATCACGAATAGAAGCACCCGGGTTACTTACTGGGAGGGCGCTGTGCAAGTTAAAGGAACGCTCCGAAACAAACCCATTGCCGGGTCAGGCTATGTCGAAATGACCGGGTATGCAGGCAAGGTGAAGTTTTAAAGGCCGAGGTTAACTCAGAATGAATGCCGAAGCCTTAGCTTCCA
>JAJONK010000236.1 GCA_021323355.1 Deltaproteobacteria bacterium | reverse complement strand
TGTGGCCATCGATCTCAGTCAGCTGCCGATTTATTATCCGGTGAATGGCGTCGTCGCCTCGAAAAAATTTGTCTCGACCAATCCGGAAGTCGTTGAAAACTTTCTCAAGAGCTGGCTCGAGGGGATCAAAGCTTTCAAGACCGACAAAGAACTGTCACTCAAAGTTCTCGCCAGATACCTAAAGATTAGCGACCGGGCCATTCTGGAGGAGAGTTATGAAATATATCGGCCGGTGTACAAGAAACTGCCCTACGGCGATAAGAGAGCGGTGAAGTTCGCACTCGACCAGATGGGCAAAGAACTTCCCGATGCCAGCAAACTCAACGCTGAAGATTTCATTGACAATGGGATCCTCGCGAAATTAGAGAAGAGCGGTTTTATCGATCAAATCTACGGCGAATCTTCAAAACGATAAACGGAATTAAACATGGCCGCGAAAATCAAACATCTAG
This sequence comes from Deltaproteobacteria bacterium, assembly GCA_021323355.1. GTDB lineage: Bacteria > Desulfobacterota > Binatia > UBA9968 > UBA9968 > WHTF01. Next base: position 4,577 of record JAJONK010000236.1, on the reverse strand, counting down.
CGATCATCAGCGACAACTACGCTTTGTTGAGCCGGTTCTACGAAGCGCTATTCGGCATGAAAACTTCAAAATCACCCCGGCCGGAAAGCGCCGTGGCAATCGGCGACGGTTATGTCGGCATGAACATCATTCCGCAGAAGCTGGGACGGCAAGCGGGCCTGGAGCATTTTGGATTGGAAGTCGAAGATGTCGAAAAAATAGCGGACCGCTTGCGCGAGAAGTATCCGTCCGTACAGCTGATTAAGAGACCGACCAATCGCCCCTTCGCCGGCATCAGCACCCACGATCCGGAAGGTTACGTTTTCGACTTATCCCAGCAGAATATGACCAATCGGGGCGAAGTGTATGTCGAAGGCGAATGGAAACAGGATCGGTATGTAAGCCACTTCGTCCTGAGGGCGCTTAACCCAGCCAATCTCGCGAAGTTCTATCGTGAAATCTATGAGCTTCAAGAAATGGAGAAGCCAGCCGACGATCCCAACCATTATCTCACCGACGGCCGGATGACGATGGTCATCTCTCCTTGGGCGATCACCGACTTTGAAGGCGCTGGCATCGAGCCGCGACATATGGATCACCTAGGGTTCAGAGTTGAGGATGTCGAATCGTTCAAAAAGGATCTCCAAGAACTGGTCAAAAGAAACCCTGCCCTGGCGCCAAAACCCGGCGGCACCGAAGGCGATATCAGGCTCAAGCTGCTCGCCAAGTGCAAGCACGGACAATATCAACTGGCAGATCCTGACGGCGTGCCGATCGATGTCGCGGCTGGTCGTTAACATTCTCGCATTGGCAATCGCGCATTAAGAAAAGCCTCGGTGTAATCCCTGATGCGCGCCCTTTCTGTCGTACGCTCGCGGTTCTATGAGCGGTTCTATGAATAGACCGGCCCTTCGTCTTGCTCTGGTTTTTCTCTCCTTAGCGCTTGGCTGCCCGGCGCAGGCGCAGCAGGTGAAGAAAGCACCGCGCATAGGATTTCTCGCTATTACTTCCCCTAGGGATATGTCGTTGCGCATGGCGGCATTCCGACACGGGCTACGCGAGCTGGGCTATATCGAGGGAAAAACTATCGTCGTGGATGATCGTTATGCAGAAGGAAAACTAGATCGGCTCCGCTCAATGACAGCCGAGCTCGTTCAACTCAAGGCCGACGTCATCGTCACCAGTGGCCCGATAGGAACCCGCACCGCTAAGGAGGCAACCGCTACGCTTCCGATCGTCATGGCGTATGATAATGATCCTGTCGCCTCAGGATTTGTCGCCAGCCTGGCGCGGCCGGGCGGCAACATTACAGGACTATCAACTCACTACCCCGAAATAACCGGAAAGCAACTGGAACTTCTGAAGGAAATCGTCCCTAAGATGTCTCACTTAGCCGTCCTGGGAGATTCGAGTGAACCTTTCACTGCGCAATCGCTGAAAGAGACGGAACGTGCCGCAAAAGCATTTGGCGTGCAGCTTCAGTACTTGGACGTAAAAGATCCCAAAGATGTGAAAAGCGCGCTAGAAGACGCGCGAAAGAGCCGTGCTGACGCAGCCGTCGTTCTAGCGAGCGCGATCTTTATATCGCAACGCTCCCAACTTGCAGAGCTCGCGGTAAAGAATCGTCTCCCTGCCGTGTATCAGGCCAGCGAGTATGTGGAAGCGGGCGGGCTTATGACTTACGGCGCGAGTATCACCGATCTATTCCGGCGGGCAGCCACATATGTAGACAGGATCCTAAAAGGCGCTAAGCCTGCAGAAATTCCAGTAGAACAGCCGACGACGTTCGAGCTGATTATCAACCTTAAAGCTGCGCGCGAAATCGGCCTTAAGATTCCGCCGAACGTCCTGGCTAGAGCGGACAGGGTAATCAGATGATGGGTCTGATTAGCCGAGTAATCGACAGCGACAAAGCCGAGTGAAAACGCGTGTCGCTGCGGGGATAGTCTGCGGGGCCAATAGTGAGGTACGCCACCGCGCCCGGCAACAATTGCCAGAAAACGTCGCTTGACTTAAGACTCGCAAGCGAGCGATACAGTTCAACAACTACTCTTGCAAGTCGTGTAGAGCTGTTGGAATTGGCCGCCAGCAACGGCGCCCTAAGCGGCTCACTTAATAGTTGGGGCATCAAGGACAAAAATTGCGCAAGCCATATAAACTCATCGTCGTTGGGATCGTTGCTCTTACTATCTTCGTTGCCGCGGCGTTAACCTCAACGAGTTGGGCACTGAGGGCGCAGGCTCTTTAGATTGTCATAGCCTTCCCCGTGTTGCTGCTCAGTGCAACATTCTCGCTAGCGGTCGGCGGCTTTGCGCTGTTTCGCGGAGACCATTCAACTGATCAAGGAAAGATGGATCTTGTTTCTGCAGCGGTTGCCTTGCTGATCGTAGGATTTGTAATTTGGTACGTTGCCTTCTATTTCATGGCCTAGATTAGTTAGCTATCCAGGCCTAACCAGCCGCTGGAGCCGGCAACGAAGGTTTTGTCGTGGATTATCATCTCTTTGATAGCGGCTCAGCGGCATCGAGTTAGGCATCCCGAAGAGCCATGTCTACTCAGAGTTTCAATGCTGCCGAGCGAGAGGCTATCTGGCTCGCATACGACAAGAAGTGCGCGTACACAAGAGAGTTGCTCGACGTGAGCAGCTTTCACATTGACCATGTCGTTCCAGAGTCGCTAGCCCAGGATCCTGCAGCACTCAGGCGACTGAAGACAGAGCTTGGATTGCCGGAGGACTTTGACATCTTTGGATACGGCAATCTCGTTCCATGTCGGCCCGGAGCTAACCTGCAAAAGGGTGCCCTGCTATTAGACAGGGCCCACGTCCACTTCTTCCTCGGCATAGCGTCCAGTAAGAGGGATGAAGTGGAAGCGAATCTGGTACGCATTGAGAAGCGCAAGAATCGCGGGAGAGCGATCGTCCTCCTTCAGCAATGCTTGGAACGGGGAGACCTTTCTCCGGAGGAAGTCTCCGACATTCTGCAGAAACACTCGGACCGCCCCGAGGAAATTTTCGAACTCGTTGAAGGCATGCAGTTCGCTGACTCGGCTGAGGTAAGGTTCGTCGCGAAAGCTGAGATAGAAACGCTCCGCGACCGAGTCATCCGGCTTGATCCTAGCGACCACATCGATGGTGTCACCTTAACGAATGACAGGAATGAAACACGACATATTCGAACTTGCCGGGAGTACGACGAAGCAATCCAGCAGGGGTACTTCGCTTACTCAAACTTCGACATCAAGATGTCCACGTGGTTCGAGCATCAATGCGGCTTACTCAAGGCGCTCCATGCGGCTAGAAGTCCTGCACGTAGCTTCATCGCCAATCCCCGGGTCAGTATCCTTGACCTTCAGCTACTGCCGTTCTCGTTCTTCCCTCAGTTCGGAGAGTCACAACAGGCAACCGATGCTGCCTCCACATATCAGAGCAAAGTCGACAATGGAACTCTCGTCGTCAAGCGCCTACGACAGAACCTACTGCAGATCCAAGAGCCCGAGGGCATGGGGCAACAACTCGTCGAGGTCGCACGCGCCGACTTCAATGGCGACGGCATCGAAGACATTTTGTTGTTCGAGTACTGCTACGCAACACATGGGACGCTTGGCTATGGTGGCATCCGAATCATCACGAGAAAATCGCCTGATGGACAATTTGAAGTTGTGCGGAGCAGTAATGCTTAACCCTTCCATCGATCGGACCCTCTCTGGCTGGCTACGCCAGCCTCGGCAATCCGCTCATGTTTAAAATATGAAACGAAATTGGAATCTACACAGCGATCCCAGTTGTCTTTACAGTTTCATCCCTGCCACTATTATTTTGCCAATTTCGGAAATTGCTAAGAGCGTGATGGCTAGTCCAGCTGCTCTTGCTTTGATTGCGGCTCTTTATCAAATCTTTAAGGATGAAGCGGCATTTGAAAAGGAAAAGAAGATAAAGACTTCATGCGCTGAGCATCTCGTCGCACATGGCTGTCGCCGCTTTCAATAAGCATGCCGAATTCTCTGAGAAATATCTCGAAGTAATGCCGAAAGGACTCAGAGATGGGGCCAGCCCTCACCGTTACTACAATCTTGGCTTGCTGCCTTTGAACGTGCGCTGTCCTGCTTCCTGCAAATCGCTCCGTTTTGCCAGCCACGCCGTACATTTCTCATTTTGCGCTCTCCCAATCGTCGCGCGTGCGCCAGCCTCAATGACACACCCTAGCATTCGGAATCGGAGTGTGCGGGAAATAGAGTCCGCCGCGGGAATTGCCATCGGCCCAGTTTACCCTTGACGCTTGAGCGCAGTTTCGATTAGCCTCGGCCAACTGAACTCCGCCGTAACTCTATCGAAGCTTCCGACATGTGGAGGTGCAATATGATCATCGCTTTGATGATTCTTCTGGGTTTCTTCTTTTGCAGCATGAACGCAGCGGCACAGTCTCCGTTCTATCAGGGGAAAACCATCACTGTTATCATCGGCACGCCGCCCGGAAATCTTTATGATCTCTGGGGGCGTTTGATCGTCGAGCACATGGGCAAACATATCCCGGGGAACCCGGCTTTCATCGTGCAGAACATGCCCGGGGCTGGCCACGTGATCGCAGTGAACCATCTTT
>JAJONK010000235.1 GCA_021323355.1 Deltaproteobacteria bacterium | reverse complement strand
ATCACAACATTATCATCGGCAGCGATTTTGATCATGGTGACGCAGTTGCCACTTGGCCGAAAACCGTTGAAGTTATCAAAGGCATGAAAGAGGTATCAGAGCAGGACAAAGAACGGGTTCTCGGTGGCAACGCGATGCGCTTATTCGGAATGAACGGCAACGGCGCGCGGAGACAAGAGGATCAGGCTCGTATCTAGAACTTCGGTTCGCCACTGAGGTTTTGGAGATCAACTGTCCTGGCCCATCCACTCTTCTGGCAGACGTCTGTTCAACGCTGAATCGAATTTCGTATCTGGTGCTGGTTGATTCTAACGCTTGGCGAGCACTTTTCGTGAGCTCGTGAAAACACTCGCTCTAAAGCGCCTGAATTGACAATGATGGGGGCATTGGATAATGATTTTGCATAAAATATTTCATACATTCGTGTAGGAGGAGTCGATGGCAAAGGATCTCAGGACGTTTATTGCAGATTGCCAGCGCGAGTTACCCGGCGAGGTGATTCATATCAAAAAAGAAGTAAATCCAGCAAACTATGATGTCACGGCGATCATCAAGCATCTCGGCGCGCAAAAGAAATTTCCGATTATCATTTTTGACAATCCGCTAAATCTCAACGGCAAAGTTGGTCCGATCAAGCTTACGATGAACTGTGAGATTTCCCAGGGAAAGACCCAGATCGCTTTAGGCATGCCTAAGACTGCGAGCCGGCCGCAGATGGCTGAAAAATGTCTCGAGATGGAAGAACATCGGATCCCTCCCAGCATCGTCGACAAAAAACAGGCTCCGGTAAAAGAAAACATTATGGTTGGCAAGGACGTTGATCTTTACCAGATACCGATCATGAGACACCACGAGATGGACGGTGGTCCCTATATCGTTTTGTCGACGATCACCAAAGACCGGAAGTCAGGGATCTATAATTGTTCGTATCACCGCATGGAGGTCAAATCTAAGAACTCCACGGCTCTGTATGCGTCGCCGCGCCACTTATGGAAAATCTACAAGGACTACGAGGAGAACAATATGGAGATGCCGGTCGCGACGGTGCTCGGGCATCATCCGGCGTATCACATGGGCGCATGCTACAGCGGTCCGTTCGAAGTCAGCGAGTATGATGTTATCGGCGGCTATCTCGGTGAGCCCTTGCGTTTGGTAGCTTCGGAAACCTTTGGCGAAGATTTGCTTATTCCAGCCGATGCCGAAATCGTCATCGAAGGCGTATTGAAGCCCGGCAAGCGGGTTGTCGAAGGTCCGTTCGGCGAAGCGCCCGGCTATCTAGGTCCGCAACGTTATACTACTTGCGTAGACTATGAAGTCCGCGCGATCAATTATCGTAACGGCGCGATGTACCAGTCGGTCATCACACCGGAAGGCGATAAGCCGTGGATGGATCTGCCACGCGAAGGCGCCTATCTGCGCCGTTGCCGCGAAGCCGTTCCCGGTGTGACCGCGGTCTGTAAGCAGGGCCGGCACGCGCACTACAATGTCTTTATTTCCATGAAGAAGATGTCCGAAGGCGATCCGGGTCGCGCCGCCGCCGCTGCATTGACTTTCGACCACACCAAGAACGTGTTCGTGTTTGACGATGATATCGATGTGTTTAATCCCACCGATATCCTCTGGGCGATTGCCACCCGGGTGCAGCCACACAAGCAGATCAGTATCCTGCAGCCGTTGTTCCGCGGCAATTTCTTGGATCCTTCATTGTTGGACGAGATCAAAACCTCGGGCATGATCGTCGATGCGACCAAGCCCCTGGATCGACCGTTCTCACCGGTATCCAAATGTCCCGACGAAGCCATGGCCCGCATTAAGCTGGAGGAATACGTGCCCGGAGAAGTCTTGCAGCATATTCCGATGGATCGGACGACTTACTGGGCATAATTTGGGTACTTAAGAGTAAATTCATCATCCAGCTTATTGAGGAGGAATCATGGGCCAGGCGGTTGAAGTGACGTGTCCGACGTGTAAGAAAACCTTTGTTGTCAATCCGCATATGCTGGGATCCGGTATGAACTTTCATTGTCCGTACTGCGATCTCTATTTTCCGGAAAAAGATAGTCCAAAAATCCGCAAGTAAATGTTGAGGCACGTGCAATCAACGCCGTGGCCTGTTTAATTTCCGATCATGAACTACACACAAACCTTTACTATCGCCGGTAAAGACGCGCACCGCGTTGATGGTATCGAAAAGGTGACGGGCAAGGCCGTTTACACCGGAGACATCGAGCTGCCGGCGATGGGTTACGCCAAGATACTTCGCAGCCCGGTGGCCCATGCTCGCTTGCTCAAGGTGGATGCGTCTAAGGCGAAAGAACTGTCGGGAGTTATCGCCACGCTGACGCGCGACGATATTACAGAATATAATTACAAATACGGGGCAACCTATAAAGATCAATCGATTGTTGCCGTGGACAAGGTCAGATACGTCGGCGATCCGGTGGCCGCGGTAATGGCCGAGGATCCGGCAATTGCCGAAGCCGCTTTGGATCTTATCGAAGTCGAGTACGAAGAGCTGGCGAAGGTAACCAACATCGAGGAAGCGACAGCGCCAGGAGCAATTCAGGTGCATGAAGGCGATGTCGCGCGAGCGGAACTGCGCGGCTCGACTTATGGAGCGCCACCGAGATTCAACGGCACCAACATCTGTTATTACCTGGGCTTTGGCCGGGGCGATGTCGATAAGGCCTTCGCTCAGGCCGATCACGTTTTTGAAGACACCTTTCGCTTTCAAAAGGTACAGCATTACTCTCTGGAAGCGCATATCAGTATCGCCAGTTACGACGGCGAAAAGCTGACTGTATGGGCCTCGTGCCAGGATCCCTTCACGCTGCGCGATCATTTGTCGGGAATTTTTCGCCTGCCGCTTAGCCGTATCCGTGTCATCGTGCCGTACGTCGGCGGCGGGTATGGCGGCAAATTGTATGTCAAAGCAGAGCCTATTGCCGCGGCCTTGACTTGGAAAACTCGGCGCCCGGTAAAGCTCGCGCTCTCGGTGAATGAAAGTTTTAAAACTGTGACGCGTCATCCGGCTAGGGTCACGGTCAAGACGGCGGTTAATAAAGAGGGTCGATTGTTGGCGAGAGAGTGTCAGATTTATATGGACACTGGCGCCTATGCCGATGCCGGGCCGCGGGTCACTCAAAAGGCCGGTTATCGTTCGCTCGGTCCCTACAAAATTCCCCACGCCAAAGTCGAAGCTCATGGAGTTTACACCAACACCGTTCCCGCTGGCGCTTTCCGGGGATTTGGCGCGTTGCAGGTTACTTGGGCGTATGAATCCCAAATGGACATGATGGCGGACCGGCTGGGCATCGATCCGCTCGAGTTTCGCTTGAAGAATCTGCTGAAGAAGGGCGATCTCTATACCGCAGGCGATACGCCGGTGGACTGCGATCTGGAGGAAGGGCTGCGCAAAGTCGCGGATACAATCAAGTGGCAGGAGCGCGACACGAAACCCAATCGAGCCAAAGGGCTTAGCTGCTGCATCAAAGACGGGGGCGGCACTTATAAGGTCGCCGGCGCGACAGTGAAAATGTCGTCCGATGGCAGCGTCGTTCTATTAACCGGAACGGTCGAGGTTGGACAGGGCCCGCGCACCGCACTGAGTCAGGTCGTCGCCGAGGAGCTCGGCCTCAGCCTCGACCAGATTACGGTTGCCCAACTCGATACTGATGTGACTCCTTATGACATTTCCACCAGCGCGAGTAGCTCAATGGTGGTGATGGGCCTAGCGGTGCAGCGCGCGGCGCAGGATGCCAAGCGGCAACTTTTTCAATGTGCCGGCAAAGTTCTTAAGCAGAAGCCTGAAGATCTGTTTATTCAGAATGGCGAAATCCACTCGCAGAACGGCCAAAGCATCAGTTATAGCAAGGTCATCGTCGATTTCTTCGGCAGCAAAGCCGGAGAGATCATCGCCAAAGGGTTGTATAAAGACAAACGAAGCAAAAAGGCGGTCTTGGGCTCCACGGCCACGTTTTGGGAAATAGGCTGGGGCGGCGTTGATCTCGAGGTAGATCCCGAAACCGGCGTCGTTCACCTGCTCAACTATGTTTCGGTCTGCGACACAGGCAAGGCGATCAACCCCGATCAGTGCATTGGCCAAGACGAAGGCGCCGTAATGTTCGGCATTGGTCACTCGCTGATGGAAGAGATGGTTTACGAAGATGGTCAGTTGTTGAATGGCAATCTGGTGGATTATCGGGTTCCGACCTTTCGCGACCTGCCTGACGGTTTGCATACCATCCTGATCGAGAATGGCAACGGCCCTGGACCATTTGGATCGAAAGGCATCGGCGAGGGAGGCTTGCTGCCTGTGGCGTCGGCGATTGCCAATGCGGTTTCGCGCGCGGTGGGCGTGAGAATTCAGGATTTGCCGTTAACGCCGCCAAAGATCTGGCGCGCTTTGCAAGCTAAGGCGGAAGAACAAACGAAGGATCAAGCGGAAGCTAGATTGAAAACCGGGTGAGTTTCAGATCGTAACCAGTGTTTATCTAATGCTGGGCGATCTTTCTTGCACGTTAGGTTCATCTGAGAACTACAGCTCGAGAACAGCACCGCAGCTTTTACAGGTCGCCAGATTTTTATCGCTGCGCATCGCCTCGCTCGCTTTTGCCACCGCATCTGAAGGATCATCGAAGCGCACATCGGTCTCATAGAGACTCTTCTGGCATTCTTCGCAAATCCAGATAAAACGATCCTTCTCGTCCTGAGTGCGTTTCCTTTCAACCACAAACGTCCACGAACCTTCGCGCCGCCTCGGCGAGTGCGGCACTCTCGCGGGCATAAGAAAAAGATCTCCGGTCTTGAGTACCGCGAGCTCCGGCTTGCCGTCGGATAAGTAGTGAAGATTGAGTTCGCCTTCGAGTTGATAGAAGATTTCATCACCGGGGTTGATATGAAAGTCTTTGCGGCGGTTGGGTCCGCGAGTGACAAAGGCGATGAAATCCGAATCATTCCAGATCACCCGGCGTTGTCCCCAGTTGTTGCGGTTTTCGTCGATCCATCGCTGTAAGTTAAAGCCTTTCAGATGG
>JAJONK010000234.1 GCA_021323355.1 Deltaproteobacteria bacterium | reverse complement strand
ATTACTTTTCATCCTTCCGATATCAGAGATTCTGTTTCCCATGAGTTCATTATTCCACCTCTTGCCGGACTTAGCTATAGAATGATCTCGGCAACGAGCTGGTCCTGCACTCAGCGGTTGAAGGCACGCGACAAGTGTTGTCACATGTGCGGCAATATGGGATAGAGTATCGCCATTGCCAATTAACTCAAACAAGGAGGATTTGACGATGAAGCGTTTTCTAAGTTTAGCGATTGCATGTTTATTTATGGCGACGGTAGCTATCGCCGCTGAACCGAAAGATTATCAGGTTACCGGACCGGTTCTCGACGTAAATGAGGACGTCGTCATCGTTCAGAAGGGTAATGAGAAATGGGAGATTGGTCGCGACAAAGGCACCAAGATCAAAGGGGGCGACCTCAAGAAAGGTTCAAGAGTAACCGTCCATTACAAAATGACCGCATCAAGCATCGATGTCAAAGATGGCGGCGATGCTAAGAGCGGCACCAAGACCAAGGGTGACGACAAGAAGGCGGCAAGCAAGACCAAATAGCTTTCGGCCGATAGTTTTGAGGTTTTCTTCACAGGATTTCGTAAACCGGGCTGCCAGCAGCCCGGTTTACTTTCGCTTTCGTGCTTTCCTATGCATTCACCGTATAACGTGCATTTGTCTCACCACTACCATGCTTGAATAATGATTGGGGGTTTCACATGGTCTTTCGAGAGATGAAGTCCTCTATCCTAACCGCCACACTGCTAATGTGCCTGACGGCAAGCTCGGCTTGGTGCCAGGCACGAACGAAATTGAACGTGATCTACCCGGCGATCAGCGGGATCAACGCTCCGCTCTGGTATGCCACCGAGCAAAAGATTTTTCCGAAGTACGGCCTGGACGTTGAATTGATCTACATCCCAACCGCGCTTCAGGTTACCAGGGTAGTTCTGACCGGTGATTCCCAAATAGCTTTTTCGGGAGGCGCGCCAGTGGTCAGCGCGGTTCTTAGCGGCGCCGACTTGGTCTTCATCGGCGGCGTAGCCAACGTTCCGGCGTTTTACATGATGGCTCTTCCTGAAATTAAAAGCGTCGCGGACCTGAAGGGAAAAACCGTCGGCGTTACCCGGTTCGGTTCGTCAACGGATTTTGCCCTACGCTATCTCGTGCAAAAGAATGGCTTCAATCCGGAAAAAGATCTCAACATCCTTCAACTCGGCGGCATGCCCGAACTTGCGGCGGCGCTTTCGAAACGGCTAATCGTCGCGGCGCCGTTGTCCGCCCCCACTCACATCCGCGCCCGCGCCGCCGGCGCCCAGCCCCTGCTCGATATGGCAAAAGCCGGAGTCTACTTTCCCCACACCGCGGTCATCACCAGACGGGCTTATCTGAAAACCAATCGCGACACGGCGCTTAATTTTTTTCGTGGTTATTCCGACGGCCTGCAACGATTCGTTCAGGACAAGAGCGCAGCGAAAAAGATCATCCAAAAATACACTCGCGATACCGCCGAAGATATTATCGAAGCGACTTATCAATACGCGGTCGATTACGTAGTGCGCCCGCCTTATCCCAATCGCGAAGGCATCGTGGAAACGCTCAAGCTAAGCCAAAACCCCGAAGCGAAAAAAGCCAACCCGGATAATTTTCTCGACAGCAGCATCGTCAAGACACTTGAAGACGAAGGATTCCTGCGGCAAATCGGCATGCAGAAGTAGAAATATCATCGCCAAGATGCCAGGCTATCCTAATTTCGAAATCCGAAAATCGAAATCCGAAACAAACTGGAAAAATTCTAAAAACCCACCATTTCCAAAATCTGAATCGAATATAAGTAAAGCATTCGGTTATTTGATCATTTGAGATTGTTTTGCGCGACAAATGTTTTCTGCCAGCGCCAGCTCAAACTCGACTCTTGATTAGGGATGAACCGTCTCCAAAAACCAATCGGTTGGAATCTCTCTGCCTAACCCTTTAGCTGTAGCATCGTCGAAAACCGCCTTGCCCAACGCCGCGAACTGAATTCCAAGCCCGATATTGTTATTGAAACAGGTGATCTCTTCAGGTGATTGGCGGCCGGGCAGCTTGCCGGCGACCACATCCTTCAACTCCGGCGCGTTCAGCCAGAACGGTTGCTTTGGAGTAAAGCTTGTTCGTTTCGCGCCGTCGGTCAAAAGATCGATCGGATCATGCGCTTCGACTTTCTCATCGTTAAAACCGGTGATGTAATTATCCGGCGCCCATTTTCGCGTGTGAATGACGAGGCGGTCGACTTTAGCGAGCGTTTCTTCACCGAGTTCGGTAATTTTCACACAGGTGATGTGCATACCAGGTTTTAGCCACTCGGGCGGAATCACTCTTGAAACCGAGTTGGTCGCCGCCACCAGGATGTCGGCACGATCGGCAACTGCCTCGGCGGATGGGACCGCGTGCACTGAAACGCCAAGTTGTTTTTCGATTTCGGCGGCGAAGCTCTCTCTGTTAGCTTTGGTCGGGCTGTGAACCAGTATTTGATTGATGCCGCGAACTTCACACATCGCCTGCGCATGAGCCCGGGCCTGCCATCCGGATCCTAGCATGCCGAGAATCGCGGCGTCGGGGCGAGCTAGAAAGCGCGCCGCAAGAGCGCTGCTCGCCGCAACTCGAATGCCTTGAATAATGCCGTCGGGAAAAATCGCCAGAGGCTCTCCGGTCTCCGCCGAAAATAGCAGAACCAAACCGACCCACTTGTTGCCCGGCGCAGCCGGTACTTTTTCTTTGATGATGCGCCCGCCTTTTTCCTCCCATTTGATGACGTCCGAGTTAAGGCGCAAAGCCACCACCTTCTCCCGACTCAGCGCACCCTCCATGGTTTTAAAACAATAAACCCCGTTGCTGCTGGTCGCCGGCAGATAAAGATCGCTGCGTGGGCGATTGACGGCAGCTCCTTCGGCCAGCTCCCGATACGCCGCTTCCAGGTGCCGTAGGCAATTTTCCATTGACAATAACGCGCTCACTTCTTCGTTATTCAAGATCATCATCGCTGGTCACTATCTCCTTCCTTTGTCAGTTCTTATCGCGGAGACTTCGGTTGCAGTCAAGCGCATTCAGCGGCGGATTTCACCGGCACAGCACCTGCCAATTCCTTGGAGGAGGTCGATCAGCATCAATCGCGCGCAGCCCGGTGAGAATTTAGGGCTGACCATACTGGACTCCGCCATAACGATTGTCGATAATTCAAATAGCAAACAACTGCCAATCCGGAGGACGACAATGGCCGAAACAAGCATCACAAAAGTAAACGCCAAATCTTCTCCCAAAGGTTCGATGGGGCAGAAATATTTGGCTGCCGGCGTAAGCATGGCAATGCGCTTGTGGGAGGACGAACAACCGGGTCAGGAGAAACCGGCAAGCGAGCGCGACTATGAAACCGTCGGCTATGTCATCAAAGGACGGGCCGAGCTGCATCTGGGCCCACAGCTTGTGCTGCTGGAACCCGGAGACTCATGGGTGGTTCCGCGCGGCGCCAGCCATAGCTATCGCATTCTCGAGCCGTTCACCGCTGTCGAAGCAACGCATCCACCGGGTTTCGTTCACGCTCGAGATGAGAAAGACCGCCCACCCGGTGATTCACCGGGTGGGCGCTAAAGACTAGCTCGGGGAACAGCAAAGCCCGACATCCCTGGGTCATCGTTCTCCATGCAGGAGTTTTTAAGCTCGGATGTCTTCTCTAATTAGCAAAAGCAAGAACGCCCAACTACTTACGACCCCATTCGGCGTTGCGCGCGCTGATCGCACACTGCCGCGCCGGCCGTTGAATTCGAATCTGCTAGTCACTATGATTCCTTCCATTGTTAGAAGGCATTCACTTGTCGGTTACAGGAGACACTCGTTAATCGGATGCAGTACCGCCAGTTCGAAGACTTGCCTGTATGGAAAGATTCGGCAGAGCTTGCCCGTCGCATGTACGAATTCAGCTCCAGTAGCCAGTTCAACCGCCATTCAGGCTTACGAGATCAGTTAGAGCGTGCCGCGTTGTCGGTTTCTAACAATATCGCGGAAGGCTTCGAACGAGGAAGCACGAATGAGTTGCTTGCCTTTCTTTACATCGCCCGCGGTTCAGCCGGCGAAGTTCGATCAATGCTGAAAGTACTCGGCGGTTGGAGCGATTTCAGCAATTTCAAATCTCAAATTTCAGATCTCATAAGCAAATCCGAAAATATTTCAAGACAACTATACGGCTGGATAGAGAGTTTAAAACATTCCGAGATTTCAGGTCAGCGGCATTTGGATAACAAAGAAAGAGCCAGATATTCGAGTAAGCAAAGTCGTGAGGATTTTTTGGCAGAGATTGATCGCATCAACCAAACTGAAGCGGAGAAACGGCAATCAAAACGTAAACCGAGTTGAGAAGCGTAAACGTACTTTTCTCGATACTGTTCCAACGGGTTGAATTTGACGAACCGACTGAGACGCATGACACTGGCCACTTTATGCTATCACGATTCGCCGGCAACGAAACAAATACCCTTCAACTCATAACTGACAAACCTGACAAATATCGGATTTCATCATGTCATCTGAGATTTGAGATTTGAAATTTTAGATTCCCCGACGGATACCATGGACACGATTCACTTTGTCGACACCACGATTCGCGACGGCCATCAGAGCTTGTGGGCGGAAAATATGACCACGGGCATGATGCTGCCGATTGCTAAGAATTTGGACCTGGCCGGATTCGAAGGGATCGAGCTGATCTCTGGCTCGCACCTTAAGAAGACCGTGCGCGAACTCAAGGAAGATCCCTGGGAGCGGGTCAGACTGATGGCCAAAGAGATCACCCAAACCCCGCTGCGGGTCATCGCCGGTCGGGTCAACACCTTTGAATACAATCCGCCTTCGATGTACTGGCTGTTCATCGAGCGGATGTTTGCCAACGGCATTCGCGAAGCGCGTATTTCGGATGAATGGAACGACTACGAAGGCTGGAAGTTCAGAGTGGGCGTGTGCCATGCAGTGGGCATGAAGACTATTTTAAACCTGATCTATTCAGTTTCGCCCAAGCACAGCGATGAATATTTCGCCGAGCGGACGCGGCAAGCCGCTTCGCTTAAACCATATCGCCTGTGTCTCAAAGATCCCGGCGGGCTGTTGACTCCGGAGCGCATGCAAACGTTAGTGCCGATCCTGTTCAAGAACGCTAACGGCATTCCCATCGAGCTGCACACGCACTGCACGACCGGTTTGGGGCCGCTGTGCTGCATCGAAGGCATGAAGCTCGGTATCCGGTCCATCAACACGGCGCTGCCGCCGCTGGCCGACGACTCTTCCAATCCTTCGCTGTTCAACGTCGCCAAGAACGCCCGGGCGCTGGGTTATATCACAGCCATCGACGAAGAAGTTCTAAAAGCGGTATCGAAACATTTCACGGCCATAGCTAAACGAGAAGGCTTTACCATCGGCGCGCCGGTGGAATACGACTATACCCAGTACCAGCATCAGGTGCCGGGAGGGATGCTTTCCAACCTGCGTCATCAGTTGCGCAAAGTCGGACTGGAACATCGCTTCCCGGAAGCTCTCGAGGAATCAATTCGAGTTCGCGCCGAATTTGGCTATCCGATCATGGTCACGCCTCTGTCGCAATTCGTCGGCAGCCAAGCGGCAATCAATGTCATCGTCGGCGAGCGCTACAAAGAAGTTACTGACCAGGTAATCAAGTTCGCCCTCGGTCACGCCGGCGCTGAAGGCGCCCGCGATATGGATCCGAACGTCAAGGCCAAGATTCTTGATCGGCCGCGCGCCAAAGAGTGGGCGCGCTGGCAGCCGGACGATCCGAGCGCCGAAGAGATGCGCAAAAGACTCGATGCAGCGGGCGTCTCGGATGAAGAACTGCTGCTGCGCTGGATTCTCGGCAAAGAGGATATCGATGCCATGCGCGCCAATCCGCGGCCGCTGGAATATTTAAATTCCGAACAACCCCTGGTCAACCTGCTCCAGGAATTGGCCAAGCGCACCGGCAGCCGCCAGATACAAGTGCAAACACCCGCGTTTTCGATGACCCTGGAAAGACGCGCATGAGCGCGACCGGGCCGTTCAAAAGTTCAACGTTCAACAGTTCAAGGTCAACGACTCGCATACACGGAACCAGTCCCATATTTAAACCTTGAACGTGGAACCTTGAACTAAAGGTCAGCCGATGCAATAAGGATGGATAATAAAATTCTGCAGCCGCTATTAACGGCAAAAATAAGGAGGAAACCACTCTATGGCTAGAGACATCGTCGCTATCGACGTTCACATTCATCTTTCCGATGAAACCACACAAAAAGCGAAAGGCTCGCGCACCGCGCAAATGGCGAAATACTTCGGCCGTGAACGACCGCCGGTTTCCATCGACGAGTTGGCAGATCAGTATCGGGCGCGCAAAATGATGGCGGTTCTCATGAACACGCGAGACGAGACCGTCACCGGTTTAACCCCGGTGCCCAACGATCATGTTGCCAGCGCCGTCAAGAAACATCCTGACGTGTTCCTAGCCTTCGGCGCCATCGATCCCTGGACCGGCAAGCTCGCATTGGATGAAATTCGTCGCTGTAAAGATCTCGGTTTGCACGGGATGGGCGAGCTCAATCCGGCGCGGCAACACTTTTTTGCCAACGACGTTCGCTTTTATCCGCTTTGGGAAGAATGCGCCAAGCTCAACATGCCGATTCTGTTTCACGGCGGCATGGCGGCGGCGGGAGCCGGCACGCCGGGCGGCATGGGCATTAAATTGAAATACAGCCAGCCGATTTATCTGGACGAAGTCGCCGCCGATTTTCCGGAGTTGAAGATCATCAGCGCCCATCCGACCTGGCCCTGGACGGCGGAGAGCTTAGCCATCGCGCGCCACAAAGCCAATTATTTCATCGACCTATCCGGCTGG